>CAUQCZ010000016.1:0-12229 GCA_963516335.1 uncultured Campylobacter sp.
ACGCCGCTGCGAGCGATCGTAGACGTGCTGCACGAAAAAAGACCCGAAAATACTAAAAGCGACGCGCTACTAACGGTGCTTCGCGAAAAGGTGCGAGATTTAGCCGCGCTTAGCCACTTTTTCCCGCCCGATCTTTTAAAAACGATAGAAGAGAGCGCCGAACCTAGCCGCGTTTGCGATCTGATTTTAAGCTCGCTAAGACTAAAGAAAAAAACGGCGTACGAGTTTTTTATCGAGGAAAATTTGGAGCAAAAGCTGCTAAAGCTCATCGACTACGTTATCGAGGAGATCGAGGCAAATAAACTCCAGCGCGAGATAAAAAACAAGGCTCACTCAAAAATAGATAAGGTAAATAAAGAGTACTTTCTAAAAGAGCAGCTAAAGCAGATACAGCAAGAACTGGGCTCAGATACCAGCCGCGAGGAGGAGATCGAGGAGTACCGCAAGAAGCTGGAAGCTAAAAAGAAATTTATGGGCGAGGATGCGTATAAGGAGATAAAAAAGCAAATCGACAAGCTATCGCGCATACATCCTGATTCTGCCGACGCAAACACGATACAAAGCTATCTGGACTGGGTAATCGAAGTGCCGTTTGAAAATACGGCAAATAAAAAACTAAGCGTACAGGAAGTCGCAAAGCAGCTAAATGCCGATCACTACGGGCTTGAAAGACCAAAGGATAGGATAGAGGAGTACTTTGCTCTGCGCGAGCTTTTGCAGCTACGAGGAGTCGCGGGCAAGGTAAATAACGGAGCGATACTATGCTTTGCAGGGCCTCCGGGCGTCGGTAAAACAAGTCTGGCAAACTCCATAGCAAGGGCGCTAAAGCGCGAGCTAGTGCGCGTGGCACTGGGCGGTCTTGAGGACGTAAACGAGCTGCGCGGGCACCGCCGCACCTACATAGGCGCGATGCCGGGCCGCATCGTGCAGGGGCTGATAGAGGCAAAACAGATGAATCCCGTCATCGTGCTAGACGAGATCGACAAGGTCGGTAGGAGCTTTCGCGGCGACCCGACGGCGGTGCTACTAGAGATCCTAGACCCTGAGCAAAATAACAAATTTAGGGATTATTATTTAAATTTTAATATCGACCTTAGCAAGGTTGTTTTCGTCGCGACGGCAAACGACGTCGGCGCCATACCGCCAGCACTGCGCGACAGGATGGAGTTTATCGAGCTTAGCTCATATACGCCGCAGGAAAAATTTGAGATCGCTAAAAAATACTTAATCCCTCAAGAGCTAAAAAAACACGGCCTAAAGCCCGGCGAAGTGACTTTGGGCAAAGACGTGCTAAGCCTCATCATCTCAGACTACACGCGCGAAAGCGGAGTGCGAAATCTACGCCGCCGACTGGCCGATATCTTTAGAAAGGCGGCGAAAAGGCTGCTGGGGGGCGAGGCGCAAAAGATAACCGTAACGACTAAAAATTTAAGCGAGTTTTTAGAAAAGAAGGTTTATGAGATCGAGCATGCGGACAAAAAGCCGCAGATCGGCCAGGTAAACGGGCTGGCGTGGACGAGCGTGGGCGGCGACGTGTTAAAGATCGAAGCCATACGCATACAGGGCAAGGGCGGCCTGCAGATCACGGGGTCTTTGGGCGAGGTGATGAAAGAAAGCGCGTATATAGCATTTAGCCTCGTTAAAGTGCTAATCGATGCTAAAAAGATAAAAGTGCCTGCCAAAATCATCCCGAGCCTGCCTGAGGACGTCAAAGACGGCGTGAAAAAAGAGCTAAGCCCTAGCGAAGTGTATCGTCGCTACGATCTGCACATCCACGTACCTGAGGGCGCTACGCCAAAAGACGGTCCGAGTGCGGGTATCACGATGGTGACGGCGATCGCCTCGATCCTAACGGATACCAAAGTGCGAAGCGACGTGGCGATGACGGGCGAGATCACGCTAAGCGGCCGCGTACTGCCTATCGGCGGGTTAAAAGAAAAACTCATAGCCGCGCACAAGGCCGGCATCAAAACCGCTCTGATACCGCGTAAAAACTATGAACGCGATCTGGGCGATATCCCGCAAGACGTCAAAAACGATATGCAAATTTTACCCGTGGACGTCATCGAAGACGTGCTAAAAAATGCGTTCGTTGCAAAATAACTTTTGAAATTTTATTAAATTTAGCCTCGCTTGCGGGGCTGAATTTATCGCTCATATCCGAAAAATCTACTTTAAATTTACCGCAATTTTTGGTTCGCGTAAATAAGCCGAGCCTCGCGGCTAAAATTTGGTAAATTTTAATCAAGCCGGTATTTTTAAGAGCTAGAAGTAAATTTAGACGACTTTATGACAAATAGCTTAAATTTGAGTTTAAAGATAAATAAGCGAAAATTTTAAGCCCTTTGCGCGTATTTTGATATTTTCGCGTTTTTGGGCCTCGTTTGCTTAATGCGCCGGCGTAGTTACGATTTGAAGCGCCGAGGGCGGACTAGCCCGCCCGTTTGAGCGGAAGCGGGCTAAATTTGCTTGCATCCCCACTCGGGATAAAATTTTCTAACGTAAGCGTTTAGCTCCCTTTCGGCGTCGCTATACTCGCGGTTTGAAGCGTTTTTGGCGTCAAATTCGCCGTCATGCCCATCGCCTAAAAACTCCGTTATCATACCCGCGCCAAGCGTCGCGTTGGTATAGCGGTCGATCACGATAAAAGAGCCGCTTTGGCGGTTTTGCTCGTATAAATCCGCGCATACGCTCTTATCTAGGCTCACGGCGCATTTTGCGATGTCGTTTAGCTCTAAGCGCCGGGCTTTAAGCTTTTCAAAATTATTGACGTCGCGTTTATATAAAATTTCGTCAAATTTCGCGTTTATCAAGTTTGAGTTGATTTTGATTAGATATTGCTCGCCGGGCGTTAGCGGCGATTCGTTCATCCAGACGATATTTGCGTTAAATTTTCGCGTCACGCGCGGCAAATTTGCAGGTTTTGCTATCATATCGCCGCGGCTAACGTCCACCTCGCGGTCGAGGCAAAGCGTGATAGCTTGGGGCGCAAAGGCCTGGGGTGCGGTTTTAAACGCGTCGTCTTTGCCTTTGACGCCAAGGTCTAGGTTATCGGTCGTTACTATGGATTTTACGCACGCTTTTTTATTTGACGGTAGTACGACTACTTCGTCGTTTTCGCGTATTTCGCCGCCCGTTATAGTGCCGCAGTAGCCGCGGAAATTTAGATGTGGACGATTTACGTACTGCACGGCGAATCTAAACTCGCTAGGGCGGTCCGGGCTAACGTCTAGCGCGTCTAGCGTCGGCAGTAACGCAAGCCCTTTATACCATGGCGTATTTTCGCTATTTTTTAAGATATTATCGCCGTTTAGCGCACTAATTGGGATAAAGTCGAATTTTATCCGCTCGCTATGAGGTAAATTTCGGCTCATTTTTAGATAATCGCTCTTAATATCCTCAAAAACGTCCTGCCTAAAATCCATCAGATCCATTTTATTTATCGCTACTATAATGTGCCTAATGCCTAGCAAACTCGCGATAAACGAGTGGCGCTTGCTCTGCGTTAAAACGCCTTTTCTAGCGTCGATTAAAATGACCGCGACGTCGGCCGTACTAGCGGCAGTCGCCATATTTCTGGTGTATTGCTCGTGGCCTGGAGTGTCGGCGATGATATATTTTTTCTTATCGGTGCTAAAAAATCTATACGCCACGTCGATCGTGATGCCTTGTTCGCGCTCGCTGGCTAGTCCGTCTACTAAATTTGCGAAATCTATCTCGCCGCGTTCGTTCCTGGCGCCGTTTAGCTGGTCTTCAAAGATGCCCTTAGCGTCGTAAAGCAACCTGCCTATTAGCGTAGATTTGCCGTCGTCTACGCTGCCGCACGTGATAAAGCGCAAAATATCTACGCTCTCGTTTCGCTTTAAAAATTCTCTCAAATCCATTAAAAATACCCCTCTTGTTTTTTTGCTTCCATCGACGAGCCTTCGTCTGAATCTATGAGCCTGCCTTGGCGCTCGCCGCTGTTTGCTACTAAAAGCTCGGCTACGATCTTTTCTAGCGTATCGGCTGTTGAGCTAATAGCGCCCGTTAGCGGGTAGCAGCCTAGCGTGCGAAAGCGCACCAGCTCGTCTTTGGCGGAGGCTCTAAGCTGTGCGGGCATTCGCTCGTCGTCTACTAAAATTTTAGCACCCTTATACTCTACGACGGGGCGGACTTTGGCAAAATACAGGCTTGGGATCGGGATATTTTCAAGCATTATATACTGCCAAATATCAAGCTCGGTCCAGTTGCTAAGCGGAAATACGCGGATACTTTCATTTTCCTTTATGCGGCCGTTGTAGATATTCCATAGCTCTGGGCGCTGATTTTTAGGGTCCCAGCGGTGAAATTTATCGCGAAAGGAGTAGATACGCTCTTTTGCGCGGGACTTCTCCTCGTCGCGCCTAGCTCCGCCGAAAACGGCGTCAAATTTATACGTATCTAGCATCTGTTTTAGCCCCTGCGTTTTCATGATATCCGTGTGCATGGAGCTGCCGTGTATAAAAGGCGAAATGCCCATCTGTTCGCCTTTTGGATTTACGTAGACGATTAGCTTCATGCCGCTTTCTTTGGCTCTGCGGTCGCGAAACTCTATCATCTCGCGAAATTTCCACAGCGTATCGACGTGCACCAGCGGCACGGGCGGCACGGCGGGATAAAACGCCTTTTGCAGCAAGTGCAGCATCACGGAGCTATCCTTACCGATACTATAAAGCATCGCCGGATTTTTAAACTCCGCGACCACTTCGCGCATTATATGTATCGACTGCGCTTCTAGGGCTTGAAGATGGGTTAAGTTTTGCATATTTCTCCTTTTTCTTAAATTTAACTGCTTTTTAGCGGCGACCCGGAATTCGCCGTTTAAATTTGGGCTTTTTAGCTCGCTCATTCGTCCGCCTTCTCGTTTTCTCGCTAACTTCGCTTGCAAATGCCAGCTTCTGCTTTTTGCACGCTTGCATCGGCCATATAGCTAAATTTAGCGCTGTCAAAACGCGGTCTAGGCGCGCAAAATTTAAAGCTAAATTTACGAATTTAGCCGAATTTGACCTCAAATTCGAGCGCAAAGAGCTAAGGCGAAGTATCGCGAGACGGATTTGAAAGTCGTGCAAAAATTTAATCGAGACTAGGTATAAATCCTGTCGCGGATTAAAATTTTCTTCTGCTTGCAGTTGCGAGCAAAGAAAAGCAAAAATCTCTTTCAAAGACGCTTGCAAGACGAGCCGACGGCTACAAAATTTAATCCCGCCCTTTTATATGCAGCCCGCACTCTTTGTGGTTAGGATCCTCCCACCACCACCTGCCCGCGCGTATGTCCTCGCCCGGTTTTATCGCGCGGGTACAGGGCTCGCAGCCGATACTGGCGTATCCTTTCGCATAAAGCTCGTTTACGGGCAAATTTAGCTCGCGCGCGACGCTCCACATAAACTCGTCGCTAAAATCAAATAACGGATTGATTTTTTTTAAATTAAAATTCGCGTCCGTTTCGCACAGGCTAACGCCCGTTCTAGTTACGCTTTGCGCCGCGCGTATGCCGCTTATCCACGCATCTTTTTTATTTAGCGCCTCGCGCAAAGGAATCATTTTTCGCTGGTGGCAACAAAATTTGCGGTTTTCTACGCTATCTCTCATGCCCCATTGCCCGATCTTTTCGTCCACTCGGGCTAGCGTCTCGCCGCTAATGGCGTATGTTTTTATCTTGATACCAAAAAATTTCTCTACCTCTTTTTGATACTCTAAACTCTCTTTAAAAAGCTTATGCGTATCGAGGGTAAAAATTTCAAGCCTATCTAGATCAAAGCCCGATTTTAGAGCCATATCTATCGCGATACAGTCCTCTATCTGGTGCGAAAACGCCAGCGCGACGCGCCCCTTTGTCTCTGCCAAAACCGCCGCCAAACGCGACGTCGCTTCATTATATGTAGTAATCACAAAAACTCCCGTCCTCTTGCGAGTAGCTATGCACGCTAGTAAAATTTAGATATACGAATTTTAAATTTTTCTCTTTTATGTCTTTAAATTTCGCGCTCGTGATATCGACCTCGACCATATCCGCGCTTTCTTGCATCTTAATATCAAGCCTAATGCGAGAGCCTAAAATTCGGCTATGCACGATCTCGCCTTTTTTAGAACCGGCGCTGTATTCAAAGCCAAGCTCTATCTCGTGAGGCCGCACGAATAACAAATCTCCCGCGCTCTCGTCGCTTACGATACCATCCGCGCCCACTCTGCCGCGAAAGAGATTTACGTTACCTAAAAAGCTATACACGAAAGGATTGGCCGGTTTTTCGTAAACGTCTACGGGCGTACCTACTTGCTGGATCTCGCCTTTATTCATCACGACTATTTTATCGCTTACTTCTAGCGCTTCTTCTTGATCGTGCGTAACGAACACGCTAGTAATGTGAATTTCGTCGTGTAGCTTTCTTAGCCACCTGCGTAGATCGGCTCTAACCTTTGCGTCTAGCGCCCCAAACGGCTCGTCTAGCAGCAAAATTTTAGGCTCCACCGCTAACGCCCTAGCTAGTGCCACGCGCTGTTTTTGCCCGCCGCTTAGCTCCTCCGGGAAGCGCCCCGCCAAGCTTTCTAGCTGGATCATTTTTAGCAGGTGCATGACGCGCTGCTTTATTTCGTCCTTGCTCGGGCGCGAGGCTTTTGGACGGACGTTTAGTCCAAACGCTATGTTATCAAACACGCTCATATGCCTAAATAGCGCGTAGTGCTGAAAAACAAAGCCTATGCCGCGTTCTTTTATGCTTTTGCGGCTGACGTTTTCGCCGAAAAACGAGATTTCGCCGCTATCGGCGTTTTCTAAGCCCGCGATTATACGAAGCAGCGTCGTTTTGCCGCTGCCGCTAGGTCCTAAAAGCGCGGTTAGCTCGCCTTTGTTTATCTCTAAATTTACGTTTTTAAGCGCGACGAAATCGCCGAAATTTTTATTTAAATTCGATATTTTTATACCCATTTAGCCCCTTTTGCTAGCTTTTTGAACTAAAAATTTTAGCGCCAGCGTGACTACCGAGAGCAGCAACAACAAGCTAGCTACGCTAAAAGCCGCTACGTAAAGATAGTCGCTGTATAAAATTTCTATATAAAGGGGCATCGTAGTAGTTAGCCCGATTATCTTGCCGCTTACGACCGCCACGGCGCCGAATTCGCCCATCGCTCTGGCGTTTGTTAGCACTACGCCGTAAAACAGCCCCCATTTTATGTTCGGTAGCGTAACGCTAAAAAACGTGCGAAGTCCGCCAGCGCCCAGACTAAACGCCGCCTCTTCCTCGCTATTTCCTTGCTCTTGCATTAACAAAAGCGTCTCCTTGGCTACAAACGGAAAGGTAACGAACGCGCTAGCTAGCAAAATCCCCGGCAGCGCAAAAATCACGTCGAAATTTAACGCGCTAAAAAATTTTCCCAAAAAGCCGCTATTTCCAAAAAGCAGCACGAACATTAGCCCCGCGATAACTGGCGAAACGGCAAATGGCATATCTAAAAGCGTAAGTAGCGCCGTCTTGCCGCGAAACTCGAATTTCGCCGCCGCGTAGGCTATCATAACGCCAAATACGGTATTTATAACCACGCAAAATCCCGCGCAAAGCAGGCTAAGCTTTACCGCGCTAATCGCGTAATCGTCGCTAATCGCGCTAAAATAGCCGCTAAGCCCGTCTTTTAGGGCTTCTGATACGATGGTATAAAGCGGAAGCGCGATAAAAGCGAATAAAAACGCGGCGCTAATTAAAAGCAAAACGGGCTTTAAAAATTTCGGTTCGCTCATTTTGCGACCTTTTTTTGTATGAAATTTATTAAAAATAGCGAGGCAAACGCTACTAAAATCATAAAAAATCCGATTACGGCGGCTTCTTGATAATTAAAACTATCTAGGCGCGAGACGATTAAAACGGGTAAAATTTCGCTTTTAAAAGGGATGTTGCTCGAAATAAAAATGACCGAGCCGTATTCGCCAAGGCCTCTGGCAAAGGCTAGCGCAAAACCCGTTATCAAGGACGGAAGCAGGCTTGGAAGCATTATTAGCCTAAAAATTTGCCAAAAATTCGCGCCTAAATTTTCGGCCGCTTCAAGCACTTGTTTATCAAAATCTTTTATAACGGGCTCCGTCGTCCGCACTACAAACGGCATACCTACAAATACCAAAACGATTACGACGCAAGTGAAATCCGCCCCTTGCAAATCTATGCCGAGCCTTAAAAGAGCAGCGCCCATAACGCCGCCGTGCGAAAATAAATACGCCAGGCAAATCCCAGCCACCGCCGTAGGTAGCGCAAAAGGAATATCTATAAGCGAGCTAATAAAGCCCTTGCCCCAAAATTCGTAACGCGCCAAGCACCACGCGATAATAAAACCGAAAAGCGAATTTATCGCTGCGGCGACGAATGAAGCCGTAAATGAAAATTTAAGCGCCGATAATACGCGAGGATCGCTGATAACGGCTAAAATTTCGCCTATGCCGCCCTTAAAGCTAAAAGCGCCCAGAGCCGCCAGCGGCAGTAAAACCAAAAAGCAAACGTAGCTAGCGCCAAGACCGAAGCAGATATTAAATCCCGGCATAATAGAGGGCTTTTTAAGTAAAAATTTTCTCATTTTTTACCCTTTGCTACGATCTCGTAAATTTTATCAAACTCGCCCCCGTCGCGAAAATGCCGCTTTTGTGCCGCGTCCCAGCCGCCAAAGCTCTCTATGCTTATTAAATTTATTCGCGGGAAAATTTTCTCGTATTTTTTGGCGACGTTTTCGTCCGTAGGTCGGAAGAAATTTTTTGCGATAATCTCCTGCGCGTCGGGCAAATAAAGGCGCACCAGATATTCGCGGGCAAGCGGGACGTTGTCGTTTGCGGCGGCGTTTTTGCTTAAAACCGCGACAGGAGGCTGCGCTAGGATGCTAAGGCTCGGGTAGATAATCTCAAACTCGTTCTCTCCTAGCCTTGCTTTGCTAAGATACGCTTCGTTTTCCCAAGCGATCATCGCGTCGCCGATACCGCGGCGTATGAAAGTGTTTGCCGACCCGCGAGCGCCTGCGTCTAGTACGGGAGCGTTGGCGTAAAGTTTAACCAAAAATTCGCGAATTTTATCCTCGTCGCCGTTAAATTTAGCCGCCGCGTAGGCGTATGCGGCTAGGTGGTTATATCTCGCGCCGCCTGATGTTTTGGGATTTGGCGTTACGATTTTTACGTCGTTTCTTACTAAATCGTCCCAGTCTTTTATACCTTTTGGATTGCCTTTTCTAACCAAAAATACGATCGTGGAGTTGTAGGGCGCGGAGTTTAGCGGGAGCTCTTCTTGCCACGAAGCGTCCAAAGCGCCGCTTTTTCGCGCGACGGCATTAATGTCGTAAGCAAGAGCCAGCGTAGCGACGTCGGCTTTTAATCCGTCTATTAGCATCCTAGCCTGCGCGCCGCTACCGCCGTGGCTTTGTAAAATTTTAATCTTTTTGCCGCTTTTTTGCTCGTAGTATTTAACGAAAAGCGCGTTATATTCTTTAAAAAGCTCCCGCGTCGCGTCGTAAGAGACGTTTAAAAGCTGTTGCGCGGCGGCAAAATTTATAAGCGCTAAAAAGATTAAAATTTTATTCAACAGCTATCCTTTCGCATTTTGGTTTCAAGCTTAGCGATTTTTCGACGACGGGGCCGATTATTAAAATCGCCGGACGAGCGCATTTTAGCGCCATAAATTCTAAATTTTTTATTTGTCCGACGATTACTTTTTCATCCGCTCTATCTATATTTGAAACAAACGCCGCGGGCATATCTAGGTCTAAATTTAGCTTTCTTGCGGCATTTAAAATTTCGCCCGCGTAAGCGTGCGCCATAAGCGCGACCGTCGTAATGCCTTTCGTTTTTAAAATTTCAAGCCAAGCGGTGTTTATCGCGCCGCCTTTTAGATGCGCCGAGACTATCAAAACGCCGCTGCTAACGCCTCTAATCGTAGGCGTAATAAGCGCGCTAGCACATCCGGCAAAAACCGAACTGACGCCGCTAATTAGCTCAAACTCCACGCCGTTTTCCTCTAAAAAGCTCATCTCCTCAAACGCTCTACCAAACAAGCTCGCGTCGCCGCCTTTTAGCCGCCCGACGGTCTTGCCATCTTTTGCCAGGCTTAGCATAAGGGCGTTTATCTGCTCTTGCGTCGCGCTATCTTCGTCTTTGCCTTTGCCTACGTTAATAATCTCTACGCCTAAATTTCGCAAAATTTCGTGCGCATCCTCGCCTACTAGCTTATCGCTTAGAGCTATGTCTAGCAGCTCAAACGCTTCAAGCGCGCCTAAGGTGAGATTTTGAAGACTGCCGCTGCCGCAGCTGATTAAAAAAACTTTGCCTAAATTTTTGCGGCACTTCGGTTTTAAAATTTCGGCCTTTTGCGGGTTAAAATTTTCAATCGCCTCAAGCCTGGCTAGTTTTAGCTTCGGGATAAAATCCGCTAAATTCCTAGGCAAAATTTTAGCTATTTTATCCCTTACGAGCGCGGCTAGGCTAGGACTCGCGCCGCTAGTACTAACGCCTACGCTAAGCTCGCCTAAATGCGCGTTTGCGGTAAAATAAAAATCGCTTAAAGCAGGCTTATCGACTACGTTTAGCAAGTAGCCCGAGCTTTTACGCTCGCTAAATAAAGCCTGCCCTAAATTTTCATCTCCGCTAGCGTCTATTATCATTTCAAAGCCGCTTAAATTTTCGCCCAAATTTTGCCGTTTTAGCTTGCGAATTTTTACGTTTTTATCGGCAAAAAACGGCTCTAAAATTTTTTCGGCTAAAATTTCGCACTCCCAATTAGCCGCTTTTAGAGCTAAAAATTTTTGCCGCGCGACCTTTCCGGCTCCGATTAAAAGCGCGCGTTTGGGAGTAAGGGCTACTGGTAGGGTCATTAAATTTTATCTTTTAGCGTTTCGCCAAAAAGCACGTCCGCGCCGTAGTCGTAATACGCCCCCGGGTTTTCCTCAAACGTCCCCACGCGCTGATATAGCCCGCAAAGCTCGGCTATGACGCTATCTCCGCCGTTATCGACCCAGTCGTTGAAGTTTTTAAACTCGGATTTTACTTGCGTAAATTTTTTAAGCGTTTGATAGACGAATTCAGGCACGTGATAAGCGGCCACGCCGCCTACTTTTTTGCCGAATTTGCTTTTGCCTTCTTTTAGCTCGCCTCCGGCAAATACGCTGTAATAAGGAAGCGATCTGCCGTCCTCGCGCCTAGTGCCGCCCATAAAGCCTAAATTCGCGTTTTGATGAGCGGTGCAGGAGTTTGGACAGCCCGACATCTTAATAACGATATCTTTTAAAAGCGAAAAGTCTAAATCGCTGTTTCTGATATGATCGTGGATAGCCTCCACTGCGCCTTTTGGACGGCAAATTCCTAGCCGACAGGTCGATGCGCCCGTGCATGGAGTCATGTTTGCAAACACGCGCGGATCGGCGCTCATAGGCGAAATCTCCGCGATAACGGGATAAAGCGCGGCCAGATCGGTCTTTTTGAGATTTTTTAAGATGATATGCTGATCTCGGCTTATAAAAAGCGAATCTTTTAGGCCTAGTTTAATAAGCGCTTTTGATAGCTTTATCGCATCGTCTCCGCGCACGTTTCCCCACAAAAACGGCACTACGGCGTAGTAATAGCCCTTTTGTTTTTGCGCGGTTACGTAGTTTTGCGCCCAGGCTTTTTGTGCGGCGGAAAATCTAACGCGAGGTTCGCTTACTAGCGGCTTAACGCCCCTTGGCTCTTTGATGTCTAGCCTCCATTTTTCGCTTGAAGCTCTAATTTTTGCGACCTCGTCCTCAATCATTTTAAAAATCGTCTCTTTTCCTAGCTTCTCGGCGGCGTGGCGCAGGCGGGCGGAGTTTCTATGCTCGTAATCGCCGGTTTTAGCAAACACGAGCTTGATGGCTTGCGCGTATAAAAAGGCTTCGTTTGCGGGGATAAAGCTTTTAAATTTATCGCCTAGGCGCGGTTTTGAGCCCATTCCGCCCGCGACGTAGACTATAAAGCCTTTTTTGCCGCCTTTTTTGGTCGCTATAAAGCCCGCGTCCGTGATAGTCGCGTTTGCTCTGTCGGCCTTGGAGCCTGAAAAAGCGATTTTAAATTTTCTAGAAAGTCCGTAAGAATCGGCTCTGCCGATAAGCATGCTAGTAATGGCGTTTGCGTAGGGAAGGACGTTAAAAGCCTCGTCTTTGGCGACTCCCGCTAGCTCGTCACAACCCACGCCTCTAACGCAATCCCCGCATGCGCCGCGCGTAGTCATATTTATCGCGG
>CAUQCZ010000017.1:0-12123 GCA_963516335.1 uncultured Campylobacter sp.
GCGGAGGAAGCGTAAATTTACGCTATAAAAGGCAAATTTGGCGTCTAGGTCGTCAAATTTGCCTATCGTCTAAGCTCTAGCAAAAGACCCCCTGTAAGATTAAATTTTAAAACAGCGATACCCGCTTATAAATACCTAAGTTTAATCATAATATAATCATAATGAAAATAAAACAACAAGGCGAATTTTGAACTTAAATTTAAAACAAAAACTCTTCGGTAGTAAACTTAAAAAGATAGTTTGGTCGGCCATGCTTTTTACGGCGATACTCTGTGCCGCATTTATCCGTATAATCCCAGATTTTTCCACTTCGCGAGGCTTTACGGTAGTTTTCATTTCCGACTACAATAAATACAAGCAGGGATACTGCCTAAAAGAGGATAGAATTTTGCCCAAAGAGGAGCTGTATAAAAGAGCCGTAAGGAGCTATTTTATTAACCTTTACGAGTACCTTAGAGTAGAGAGGACATACAATATCTTTGAAGATAAATATGTGTATGACGATTATTGTACGAAGTTTGATAAAAGATGTCAATTTTGGGCATCGGATAGACGGATAGGAATATACGAGTTGAGCGATTTTATTGATAGAAATAAAACATGGGAGCAAAATTTAAAAAATTTAGATTTTTATATTATAGATATTTTTAAAGACGATCTTATCGGTAAAGATAATAAATTAAAATACACTATCTTGTATGATATTGCGGGTATCGGAATACAGCTTTTTACCTTTGATAGTATAGAAATAATCCATATAGACGAGGTAAGAAAAATAAGAGATTTGAAATTAGCGGGCCAAAGAAACAAAGAACAGAATTTGTTTCCCGACACCGGATACTCAAAGTTTTATTTAAAAATAAATGTGCTAGAGTCGGCAAAGGGTATCAGACAGGATATAAAAGCCGATATACCGTTTGGAATATATGATTTAATAAGATATTACTACTACCCTATTTCTAATTGCGGCTACGTAGATAAAATTTCAACCGAAAAATACCAAGAAGACTATACGTTAACAAATTTCTTAATAAGGAGACAGAATGAAAGAAATATAATGCTTGAGACTAACGAGAAATATAATTACAATAAAACGAAAGGCAAATTTTAAACTTAAATCTAATACGTCTCATAACGATGATAAATTTTGGGTTTTAGCGGTTATGGATAGCGTAGAAATAGCGTCATTTCATCGCAGTTTAGCCGCATGTGCGGTTAAATTTGCTTGATAAAAGCTAGCCTGCCTAAACGCCAAACGGCTACCGCAGACTAGCTAAATTTACACCAAATCCCTACTGCTAAATATAAAATATCCGCCCACAAGCATAATCGCGCCCAAAATCAGCGGGTAAAAAATCGAGTAAAGCACGAAGCCAAATACGCTAAAGTTGTTTAGCACGAAGTTTGACGCCACGCCGATCACGGCTAAATTCGGATCAAACAGGCTAATCGCCGCGATCCTAAAGACCTCGATCGGGTTAATGAGCGCGATAAAAAAGATGATATCCTCTCGCACGTTGCTCTTCATCAAAAAGCCCATGAGAGCTAGATCCAAAAACGCTAGCAAGATAAGCCAGAGTAAAAACGCGACGCCTTGACCCATTTCTTGATTTTTGATAGCCGAGGAGATGAGAAATCCAAACGACAAAAATACGAAGCTAAGCGCGAAAAGTAGGGCGGTGTAGAGGCTTAGGATATCCCACGGGATTTCGATTTTTTTAACTAAACCGGCAACTACTGCTAAAACGAAAGAGAGCAAAAGCGGCACGAAAATGACGAAAATACGCCCCAAAGCTTTGCCGAAATAGTATTCGCCCAGGCTAACGGGAAAGCTAAGCATGTACTCAAGCAAATTCGTATCGCGGTCGGCGCTGATGCTACGCACGGTCGAGATGAGGATAAAAATAGGTACGATAACGATGCAAATTTGGATAAAAAGCAGCAAAAGCCGCGTAAGTCCGCTAAAGCCAAGCACCCGCGAGTCCGTCACGCCGCTAAAGATAAATGTAACGATAAGCCCCATAAAAACTAGCATATAGATGAGAAACCAGCGCGAGCGTAGCGACTCGGCGACGTCTAGTTTGGCGATGAGTAGCAAGTTATGCATGCGCGCCTCCTTGAGAGATTAGCTCGTCTTTTACGATCTGGCCTAGATCCATCTCGACGTAGCGGTTTGATATGTCCTGCACCTCATCAAGCCTGTGCGAGATGAAAACCAGCGTCTTTTCGCGCGCAAACTCGCCTAACAAGTCCATAAAATTTCGCCTGGCTTTCGGGTCTAAATTTGCCGTCGGCTCGTCAAACATCATGGCCTGGGTATCTTTAGCAAAGGCGATTGCGATTAGCATTTTTTGCTTCATACCGCCTGAGAGTTTGTAAAAGGGCTTGTGAAAATTCCCTTTTAGATCAAGCTCCATTTTCTCGCAAAATTTCTCTATGTTTTTCTGCGCTACACCCGAGCTTTTACAGACAAACTCGCAAAGCTCTTTTAGGTTAAATTTAAGCGGCGGCGGCGTTTGCGGGACGAAAGATATCACGCTAAGGGCTTCTTTGCGTGCGGTAAAAGGATCAAAGCCGTTTACTCGCACCTCGCCGCTATTTGGCTTAAATTCGCCCAGTATGATGCGCATCAGCGAGCTTTTACCCGCGCCGTTTTGTCCGAGCACGACAGTTTTTTGCCCCTTTTTTATGCTTAAATTTACGTTTTGCAGTATCTTTTGCGAGCCGAAAGCCTTGGTGATGTCTTTTAAGATTATCAAATTTATCCTTTTAGATGAGCTTTTTAAAGCCGTTGTCAAATTTCAGCGCGTCGTGGTGACACACGTCTATGCAGCGTCCGCAAAGCGTGCAGTCGCCGCCCACGAGACGAAATTCTTTTTTATTTTCGTCGCCGTCTAGTTTAGCGTTTTTTTTCGTGATCTCTAGCACGTGCGGCACGAGACAGGTATCGATGCAGACCAAACAGTGGTCGCAGCGATCTTTGTTCCAGCTAACTTTAACGGCGTTGGTGCGGGTTAGCAGCGAGTACGTCGCGCCGATGGGGCAGACGTAGCGGCACCAGCCTCTGCGGGAGTAGAAAATCTCGACTAAAAGCACGAAGAGGGCAAACCAAATCGCGTGAAAATAGCCGTAAATGACGAACCTAGACACGATACCCGTCACGCTAAATATCTCAAACACGAGCTGCGAGCTGGCAAAACTCATCGCTATAAAAAGCGCGGTAAAGACGTAGCGCCATTTGGGATCGAACTCGCGGCGTTTGATTATCTTTTTGGCGGCTAAATTTTCGTGGATTTTCTCGCCGATCTCGCCCAAAAAAGTATAAGGGCAAATCCAGCCGCAAAACGCCCGACCGCCCACGAGCGCGTAAAAAAGCAAAATCGTAGCCGTGCCGATGATCAAATTTGTCGGAAATTCGTGCGTCGCGGCAAATACCTGAAAGCTCATAAAAGCGTCGGTCAAATGAAAGCCTAAAATCCTTGATCCGCTGATGTCGCCTTCTAAAATTTGAATATCCGCGCGGTAAGAAAGCACGAACAAAATATGCACTAGCGCGATCACGACGAGGCGGCGTCCTCGCCAGCTGAGGCTTTTTTTGCCCTCGCCGTTTTTTATCGTCAGCGTATCGAAAAAATCGACCTTCGAGACCGTGCAACGCGTGCTATATTTATCCATCCGCTACTCTTTAAATTTTGAAATTTCATCCGCTAACAAGCCTAAATCCTCGTCTGATACGTTGTTTAAAAGTCCCTTCATTAGGCTGTTTGGTACTTTATTTTCTTTGTAGTCTTTTAGCCTAGCTAAAATTTCGTCCTTGCTTTTGCCTGAGATTTTAGGCGCCATTACGCCCTTGCCGTTTGCTCCGTGACAAGGCGCGCAGGATGTTAGGTATCGTTTGCTAACGCCATCGCTGGGCTGATTTGCTACGCTGTTTTGTAGCTGTTTTATCTTTTTTATTTCCTCGGCGTCTTGCAGATTTAGCTCCTCGTTTCGCTCTTGCTTAGGAGCGAAGTCTTGGGGTTTTATTTCGGGTCTGCTGGCATCTTTTATGGGCGCTGAGGGCTGGCTAGTCAGCATAAAAATCATAAGAACCAAGACCAAAGCTCCAAAGATTATCGCTATTTTCTTTCCCATTTTAGCCTCCTATTTTTTTCTAAACTGCTCGTTAAATTCGCTGATTTCGTTTGCTAGAGCGCGGATTTGCGCCTCGTCTAGGGTTTGGACTAGATCTTTCATCAGCGGATTTGCCTTTTGCTTGTTTTTATACGCAAATATCATGTCGTAAATTTGATCCGAGGTTTTATTTAGCAGCGACGGGCCGATGATGCCGTTGGCGTAGTCGTCGTGGCAGGCGGAGCATTTTACGATAAAGTCCTTGCTAAGGCGCCCTTTTACGAGTTTTAAATTTATGCTTTGCAGCGGGTTTCGCACCATCGCTAGCGCGCCGACTGAGCGGCTAGTCTCGCTCTCTTCGTCATCTAGACCGAATTTGACTCTCTTTTTACCGTTTATATCGTAGCTCATAAACTGATCGTAGTCTTTTTGCGCGGTTGCGTTTGAGTCTGCTTTTTGCGTCTCTATCATGCCTGCGGCGGCGGGCGTCGCTTGCGTTTTTGCCGCTTGCGTCGTCGGTTTTTTATCATCCTTGCTCTCGCAGCCCGTTATCAGCGCGGCGGCGGCTAGAGCGATGAGACAGCCTAAAATTTTATTTCTCATTTTTATCCTTTGTAAATTTCGTCATAGCTGCGGTTTGGCGCTATATCGATGATTTGTACGGGGCAAACCTCGGCACACGCTCCGCATCCGACGCAGCCTCGTTTAAATTCTGGCAAATTTCGCCCGTCGCTTTTAGCCATCGATATGGCGGCGTCTCCGACGGGACAGAGGCTAACGCACAGATCGCAGGGCTTATCCACGCTATTTTGGACCGCGTCTTTTACGGCTTGCTCGCGGTCGTTGTAAATTTTACGCTCAAGCATTTTCGTAACGCCGCTTAAATTTACGTTTTCGTTTTTGTACGCTAGACAGGCTTCGCGTCCTCGCAGCACGCCCACGCCCATCTTTACGTCGCTAATCTGCGTCGTAGCGTGATCTAGCGCGCCGCTGGGACAGGCCAAAACGCAAGGAAAAAGGTCGCACAGATAGCAGCCTCGCTCGTGCGCGTCGATATAGGACGTGCCGTTTGAGTAGCCCTGCGTTATATCTAGTAGCTCGATGCTGTGATACGGACAGACCTGTACGCATTGGCCGCATTTTATGCAGAGCGATTCGAAATTTTTAATCGCTCCGGGAGGCCTTAAAAAAAGCTCGTCCGCGTGCGTTTTGGGTAAAAAATATCCGATGCCGTAGCCTGCGGCCGCCGCGCCTGCCGTTAGGGCGATAAAATTTCGTCTATTCATAGCGTCGCCTTTTCGGCATTATTGGGGCGCATTTTAGGAGAGCCGTCCTCTAAAAGCTTAAGCGGCTCGGAAAAGGGCGCAAGCTTAGCTAGAAAATTTAGCCCGCTAATCACGGTCGAACCGTAGAAAAAGCGCAGAGTCGGATAGTACTGCCAAAGCTTATCGGCGTAAACGAAGTGCGAGTACGGCGTGTCGCCGATGCCGTCGCGGTTTAGATCCAGGCCTTCGTATTCGTCGAAATAATTACCGCTCCACTCGTTTAGCTCGATCTTTGAGCCGGGCGTGTCGTTGATAGCCGTTTCCATGTTTCCGATAAAATCATTACCCTTAAACACGCTTTTTTCCTGCGTCGCGTGCATTTGCACCCCGATGACGTTGTATAAAATTTGATTGTTTTCGATCAAATTTACGGCGCCCGGATTTAGCGGCGAGCGGTCGGAGTAGATGCCGCGCGAGTTATACAAAAAGGTATTTTCGCTCACGGTAAAGCCCGAGGTATCTTTTAGCGCGATACCCACGCCAAAGGCTCCGTTTGAGTTGATTATAACGTTTCGGCGCACGAGGGAATTCGTAGAAAACATAAAATACATTCCTACCGCGCCGCCGCTAAATTCGTTATCCTCGATGAGGTTGCCCGCCGAGTACATCGTATGCACGGCGTAGCGGTTGTTTTGTCCGTAGTTCTTGCGGATTATGTTGTTGCTGGAAAACCACGCCACGATGTCGCGGCTGTTATAGACGTAGTTTCGCTCGATCAAGTTTTCGTGCGAATACCACGCGCGCACGGCATCGCCGCGTCTAGGCACGTCAAAGCCTTCTTTTGAGGTGATGTTGTTATCTCTGATGACGGCTTGGTTGCATTCTGATAGCTCGATACCAAAAAGCACGTCTTTAAAGCGGTTTTTCTCGACTAAAATATTATTGCCCTTTGCGCAGCTTATGCCTGCATCTAGGTTCATCTGACTCGTGCCGCTGCCTTCGATGTTTAAATTTATAAGCTTTACGTTTTTTGCCGTTACTTTTATCACGCTTGATTTGCGGTCGCCTCGTATCACGGCGTTCTTGCCTTTGCCTATTATCGTTAGCGGCTTATCGACGATTATATTTCCTTCGTAAAGTCCGTCGTTTAGGCGCAAGATGTCGCCCGGTTCGGCGGCGTTTATAGCGTCTTGCAGCGGACTGGCGAAGGCCGTCAAATTTAGCGCGCAAAAGAGCAAAAGCTTAAATTTCATTTCGCGTCTTTGAGCTCTTTTTTCTTTGAAAATACGGCTAGGATACAAAGCGCGCTCATAGCCATCATCACCCAAAATCCTATGCTAGGATACGAGTGCGTGGTAAACTGCGCGACCTTGCCGTCGCCAAGCACGGTCGGCATAAACGGTTTTATCTTAAACGCGCCCCACTCTTGCATATTGTGCCCGTACCAGTAAAGCCAACCCGCAAACGCGCCCATAAAAAGCAGCGGAGCGATAGCGGGAAGCACCATGAGCAGGGAGTTAAATTTGCCGTCGTAGTACAAAAAGGCTAGCATGCAAAGCGTGGAAATAAGCAGATAATAAGGCGCAATCGCGCGCTCGACGTTGCCGCCGTGCTCCATCGGATACATGCCGATGTAGTGGTTTATGGTGTTCATCTCATGCACGTCGCCGCCGTATCCGTCAACGTGGAAATAAACCGGGATACCGTCTGGGAAGGCGTCTTTTGGGTAGTTTGGCGCTTCAAGCGCGACGTACCAGATAGGAAAAGAGGGCGTACCGATCTCGGCTTTTTGCTCGATCGCTTTTTGCAGGCTGGCTTTTACGTCGTCTGGCATCAAGTGATTTTTGTACTGAAACGAGGTGTAAAGGTCGTAAATTTTATACGAATACCCGGCAATCGGCTCGCCGGCGGCGATTTTAGCCTTCGCTCCGAACCATCCAAGAACTGGGATCGTAAAACAAACGGTCATCAAGACTAACGCGATAATAGTGTAAATTTGATACTTCTTCATCGTTTCTCCTTTATTAAATTTAAAAAATTTTTCGCAAAAGGCTTTTTAAATTTAACGTAGGAGGCTCGGATTACGCGCTCCGAGCCTTAAATTTAGCGGTTAAATTTGAGCCGCTAAGCTCAAATTTAGACTACATTCCCGCGTTTTCGTCGATCCATTTTAGGTATTCGATGATATCTTTGATCTCTTGATCGCTCATATGCTGATTAGGCATTCTTAGGTTAAAGTAATCGATCATAGACTTTATATACTCGTCGCCGTAAAATTTAGACGGATCTTTGACAAAGTCAAATACCCATTTCTCGCCGTTTTCGTGGCGTAAAAGAACGCCCGTTAGATCAGGGCCCGAGCTAACCTGACCGATGACGTGGCAAGCGTTGCAGCCGCCTTTTAGATATGCGGCTTCGCCTTTAGCAGCAGCCGGACTCATAGGCGTAGCGATCTCTTTAGCGAGGTTATTTTTGGCTCTTAGGCCGACGTCCGCGGTTTTAACCATATACTGCCATACTTGATACTCCCAAAGTATTGCGCCGTTTACGTCGCCTTTTTTATAGGCTTCGTCGGCTTTTGCTTTAGCCTCGGGGATTTTGCCGTATTGATCCAGCGCGTCGGTAACTAGCTCTTTTACCTTAGGATATTTTTCGTAATGCTTTTCTTTTAGGTAGGCTACGACGCTTTGGATAACTTCGTCGGTAGCTTTATTCGTAGCGATTACTTTATCGTATTCGGCTTTTAGAGCTTCGGGACTTAGGGTTTTTAGCCTATTTGCTTTTGCCGATTCGTATTTTTTATTCGGATCTTTAACTAGCAAATAGCCCATCATCTCAAGGTGCAATGCAGAGCAAAATTCGGTGCAGTAGTAAGGGAATACGCCCTCTTCGTTGGCTACGAAATTTACGGTTGCGGTTTTACCCGGCTCTAAAGAGGCGTGGACGTTGTAAAGATCCACGGTAAAGCCGTGAGTCTCGTCCTGGGCGCGCTCCAGGTTTGTTAGGTGGATGGTTACGTTGTCGCCTTTATTTACCTCGATATGCTCAGGGTTGATGTGGCTTCTGATCATAGTGGCGTAGACGGTTACGTTTTTGCCGTTGCGCTCGACTCTTTCTTGTCCGGCAAGAGTTGCAAACGGACTTTCTTTACCCGTGCGAGAGTTTGTTCCCATGGCGTAGGTGGTAGCCGGTTTTAGCTTGCTAGCCTCGATAGATATAACGTCGTGAGGCTCGCCAAGAGGTATCGGCATATCGTACAAAAGCTCCATCTTTGCGCCCGTAGTGTCGATTAGCTGGTGGTTTTGCGGGTGGAGAGGGCCTACAGGGTTAAAGCGGTCGATTGATAGCTTGTCAAGAGCGATTACGTATTTGCCCTTAGGTTTGGCCGATTTTCCCTCCATCGCGTCTAGGTGTCCGATATTGTAGTGGACGTTGATCCTATCTAGGACTTTTAAATTTTTATAGTCCCATTTTACGATCTGGCTATCGACGTAAAGCGAGGTATAAAGTACTCCGTCTTGCGCGTCAAATGCCGTGTGTAAAGGTCCAAGGCCGAGTTCTACTTGTCCGTGTAGGGTCTTTTGCAAATCAAGAATCGGTATGCCGTAAGAGTCGGTGCCGGCAAATTCTTTTTTGTCGATTAAATTTTTGATCTTTTTAAAATCATAAACCGTAGCGTGCGTATCTAGCTTACCGCCGATAACGATATATCGGCCGTCCGGGCTAACGTCTACGCCGTGCGGGCTCTTTGGCTCCGGGATCAAAAATAGCGCGCCGGCTTTAACGGCGGCGTCAATGGTAACTACCCTATGGCCGTTTATCTCTCTGTAGTTTTTCTTGTCTTGAGCTAGTTTTTCTAAAATTTGCCAGTTATAAACGTGCAAATAGTCCGTATCGTTTCTACTAGCGCCCGCTTCAAACGGAGGCAAGCCCTTTTCGATACCTCCGGTGTACATCTCTGAGTTTATGGAGTTAGAAAACGCCCAGCCAAAGCTCTCGCCCTTACCGGCGTCGCTTAGATCTTGCCAATACGGAGGAAGCTCAAGCGAGAATGAAGCTTTCTCGTCTATCCTGCCTTTTGGATAGTCGAATTTCCAAAACGTTACCGCGCCGCGGTACGCGCTTTCGTACTCGTCTATAGAGTGGTAGCCGTTATCTAGCGGAGCCGCGTACTGCGCCGCTTCGATGACGTATTCGCTATTTGGAGTGATGAAGCTACCGCCGTGTTCGCTTTTTACGATTGGATTAACGACGATTTGCGTAGTTTCAAAATCGTGCAAATTTATAACCGCGATGCGAGGGTTAGCTTTATCGTTGATGAAAAGATAATCGCCGACGTATTCGCCGTTTTTCTCGGTTAGAGCAGGGTGGTGAGTATCGCCCCACGAAAGCTCCTTGCCCCTAATCGCGCCGCTTTTTAGGATAGCCTTAGACTCCTCGTCAAAGCCGTATCCCTGCCAAGGCTCGGGCGTAAAGACGCCGATAAATTTGTAAATCCTCATCGAAGGTACGCCGTAAACCATCACCTGTCCGCTTTGGCCTCCCGAGGAAAAGACGATATAATCGTCCTTCTTGCCGCTTGGCTGATACGTTTTAGCAGCCGCTAGGACGTCTTTTTCCGTTAGCCCGCGCGCTTTCATGATAGCTTGCAAGTCGCTATCTGCCGCACACGCGCTGCTAACTGCAAACGCCATACACGCCGCCGCAACGATGCCTGAACTAAAAATTTTGTTCATTAAAAATCTCCTTTCTTAAGATTTCATTTATAAATTTTAATTTCGCCGTTTATGCTTACGGTTATTATATCCTCATTATTATTAAAAATGCTTATTATCGCATCCGAATTTTTCCCGAGCCGCTCTATATCCGTAAAATTTGCGTTCGCACGCCAAATTTCGCCGTTATCAAGGCCGATATAAATTTTATCCCGCACGGATAACAGGCTTTTTATCCGTAGATTCGAGATTTCATAAATTTTTGCGTTTAGGCTTTTTGGGGCGATCTCTCGCGTATTTGTATTTGCGGATGGTTTCGTATCTACAGAATTTACGCTCGTTTTTTTGCGCGACAAATTTACGTCCGCTTCGTTTTTTGCGGTTTTATCTGTTAAATTTGCCCCGAGTTTATCGCTGCAAACTTGCGGCAAAACCGCGTTTTGGCTTAAATTTACGTCCGTTTTATCCGCCGCATTTGCTTTAAAGCCGTCCTGAGAGGCTTTGCCCTTAGCCGCGTTTAACGGTTTTTTGTTTAGCGAATTTACCGCGCCTATTTGCGCAGTTTTTGGGTCTATACGCTCGCTAGGGGCTAAATTTTCCTCGTCTTTAAATTTTACGCTTGCTATCTCTCCGCTAGCTAGTCCCAAAAGCATATCTTGGCCCGTTTGCGCCGCGCTTAAGGCTACCGCTCCTAGTTTGCCTTGGTTTTTTACCTCCATCGAGGTCAAATTTAATCTAAAAACCGACCTATCCCAGCCGGTTATTACGGCGGCGCCGTTTATGATTTTGCAGGTTGCTACGCGGTATACGCCGCTAAGGCGCGCGGCGGAGAGCTTTTTGGCGGACGGGTCGTATACGAGAAAGATATTTTCTCCCGCCACGGCGTAAATTTTACCGCCTGTTACGCTTAGATGCGTTATGCGCGTATCAAGACCGAGGCTTGAGACGTCAAGCGCTATTTCCCTGGAGTTTAAATCCTTGCTAAATTTAACGATTATTCCACTAGAAAGCCCGGCGTATAGCTCGCCCGCGCCAAAAGCAAGCGAGGTTATCTCGTCTGCGGTCAAGGTTGTTTGCGCGCTTGGTCGCAGATTTGCCGCATCGATGATTTTTAGCTCATTTGCCGCGTCGTATAGGGCTATTTTTCCGCCGTTAAGTTCGCTAAAGGCATAGCTTTTTACGTCGGCACTAGGCTCAAAACCGTAGCTTGCCGAGATTAAAAATAGTAGATAAAAAACGCTCGCTAGCGTGCGTGGGTTCAAATCGTTCCTTCTTTGAAATTTGATGAAACTATACAGCGGGCGAGCTTAAAAAAATATTGACTTAAATCAACTTTCGTAATAATTTGATATATAAAAATGAATTTGCGTTATAACGTAACACGGGATTTATAAAATCGCGAGCCGTTACTTCTCTAATTTTTCCAATGTTTTTTTGATATTTTGAGGGGTTAAATTTGATATTTCGGTTACGAATTTGCCGTTTTTGTCTAGTATGTAGAGCGAGGAGCTGTGCGCGACGGAGTACTCCATAGCAGACTTTTCCAGTAGGACTTTTTGGTATTTTACGCCGTAGTTTTTAGCAACTCCCGGTAGGTCGTTTACTACGACGCCGTATGAGTCCGGATAAAAGTATTTTGCGTATTCGTCCACGTTTTTTGGCTCGTCGCGCTCCGGGTCGAGAGTAACGAAAATCACTACGATATCGTCTCTTTTAAGCTCGTTTAACACGCCGCTTAAGATACCTAAAGTCGCGGGGCAGACGTCCGGACACGAGGTGTAGCCAAAGTAAATAATCTTATTTTTACCCTCAAAGCTCTTTAGACTTACCGCGCCGTTTGCGCCCTTGCCGGTAAAATCGTAATTTTTTTGACCCTCGGCGACGTTTGCGCTTTGGTCGTTAGGGGCGTATTTGTCTGAGTAGAGTGCGAGATAACCTACGCCAAGAACCGTTAAAATCAGTATAACTGCGATAATAAGCTTTTTCATCATCCGCCCTTTTAAGTAAAATTTACGTCTATTGATGCAAGT
>CAUQCZ010000018.1:0-11848 GCA_963516335.1 uncultured Campylobacter sp.
ACCTCCATGCGCCCCTCGACGCCCTCAAACCCTGCCGCCGCGCGCGCGATCTCATCTAGCGGCCGATCCGTCAGCGTTGCGACGCAAGAGACGGCTGCGATAAGGTTGTAGAGGTTAAATTCGCCGTGCAAATTTGAGCTTAGCACCATTTGCCCGCGCGGGGTTTTTAGCATCGCGCGTATGCCGCCTTCTAGCGAGTACTCGCCGGGCGCAAAGTCCGCGTCCGCGTGGAGCGCATATGTTAGGGCGTTTGCGGGGTTAAATTTGATCCCGCCGCGGTCGTCTATGTTTATGAGCTTTGGCGCGTCGTCTGCGAAAAACTCGCTCTTTACGCGCGCGTACTCTTCAAGCGTACCGTGGTAGTCGAGATGGTCTTGGGTCAAATTCGTAAAAATTTTCATCGCAAAGGATAGGCTCTCGATGCGTTTTTGAGCGATGGCGTGCGAGCTAACCTCCATCACGAAGTACTCGCAGCCCCGCTCGCTAGCGGCTTTTAGGTAGCTAAGCGTGCGTAAAATTTCGCTCGTCGTTAGCGCCTTATCATCGATGCGTTCACCGTTTATAAAGGCGCCGCGAGTACCGCATAGACCGCATCTGTAGCCTAAATTTAGCAGCGTAGCGCAGATAGCCGCCGCGGTCGTGGTTTTGCCGTTCGTGCCCGTGATGCCGATGATTTTGATGTTCTCGTCGATGCCTAGTAGTCGCTTGCACTCGCTCAAATTTATTATTTTTGCCCCCTTTGCTTCGGCGGCGGCTTCAAATTTGGCGTTCGTCACCGTTTTAACGAAATAGCAACCCGCCTCGCATTCGTTCGAGTTGTCAGTGACGAAGCCTTCTTTAACGTAAATTTTCATTCTGTGCCCTTTCGTTGATTTCGCGAGCCAGCGCGCTTAGCCGTTCGTCGCCGGCAAACATCACGGCCGCGGTTTCGATGTAGCTTAGTCCCATTTCTATAAAGCCGTTTTTGATAAGATTTTGCAAAAACTCTAGAAAATCGTCGCGGTTATCGATCATCACGCGCGTGGAAAACATAATGTCCTCAAAGACGCTTTTAAACCCGCCGCGCCTGACCGCATCCATAAAATCGGCATAGCTAATGGCGTTTTGCTCCTCGTGATCCTCGTCTTCGTCGATTTTGGCCTCAAGCGCGCCCAAAATTTCGTCCAAATCCGCAGGACTCATGCCTAATTTATCTTTTAGCTTAAATATCTCAAAAAGCGTCATCGCCTCGTCGCGGCGGGTTTTAGCAAGCGAGCAAAGCGTGATGAGAAAGAGTAGTTTTTCGTCCGGCTTTTTTTCGTAAGCGAGCGAAAAATAGCTCGCGGCGGCGTCAAATTCGCCCTTGTTAAACGCTCTTAGCCCCGCCTTTTTGTAATCAGTCAAATTTAACTTCCTCGCCGATAGGGATATTTACGACGCTAAGTTCGGGGTGGATATCCGTGCGCAACTGGCGCTCGATGCCGTATTTTAGCGTAGTAGTGCTAGCTGCGCAGCCGTGGCAGTGGCCGGTGAGGCGGACGTAAATTTTGCCGTTTTTGATACCTAGCAGCTCCATGCCTCCGCCGTCGTTTTCAAGCATCGGCATAACCTTTTGCAAGCTCGCTTTTACGGGCTTTAAAAGCTCTTCGTCGGTAAATGGAATCATTTTTCGCCTTTTAAATTTTTTTGGAGTATTATAGCAGATAAAATTTTAAATGCGCTACGCCGGCTCGTTTGAAATTTAACTCGTTCTAGCGCGAGCGGCGATTAAATTTAGCCTTTTTGCCGCATCTTTGTTTTTTATGTTTAAAATTATATAATCGCTTAAATTTATTTAAGGAGAATCTATGAAAAAAACGGCCTTGTTGCTAGCCGTGCTTTGCGCGTGCGCTCTAGCCAAAGACTACGAATACGCGCTTGAAAGTACCTCGCAAAAGATATACGAAGAGCCGACTCTTAGCTACGTTGCGCGCCAAATTTACGACGCCAAAGCGCGCAAAACGCAGGTCGTTACCGAGTCCGAGCTAAAAGACGGCGGCAAAAATAGATACAAAGAAGTAAGCTACTTCGGCAAGGACGGCGAGCTGGTTAAATTTTACGCCTATGATTATGACTTCAAGGCTGAAAAATGGCGCAAGATAAACGAATATAAAGCAAGCCTTAAAAACGGAGTATCTACGCAGGAGACGACGGGCTACGTCCGAGGCGTTAAAAACGCTAGCAAAACCGTCTCAAAACGCGCAAACGGCGTATATGAAGAGACCGGATACGAACTAAAAACGGGCAAATGGCAAAAATCGTCTCTCGCTCGTGCCACTTATAATAGAAGCGGTCAAAACGAGCTAACCGTTTATAGCGTTTGGGACGGCGCGAAATGGCAGCCTAAAGAAAAAATGCTCTATCTCTACGATGCAAACGAGCAGCCTATAGGTTATGAAAGGTCGCTGTTTGAAAACGGCGCGTGGGTACCGTCTCAAAAAGAGATCATTGCAGGCGACGTTCGCGGTAAATACGAGCGCGTAAGCAGCGTCTACGTAGACGGCGCATGGCAAAACTCGCAGATGTCTAGGCACGAGGCTGCAAACGGCAAGGACGTGACGATAACTTCTGTCTGGGATAACGAGAAAAAAGAGTGGAAAAATAGCTACAAAGACGTGATCGTAGTTAGCGGAGCGGACTTTGAGACGGCGGCGTTTTCGTGGGATAACGAGAAAAAAGAGTGGAAGCAGGAGTTTTCTAGTCGCAACGTCTACGATAAGTCTGGCGAGCGTCTGCTTACGCAGCGATACGGCGCTAAAGATGGCGACAAAAAGCTAGTCTACGGCTACGATGCGCGCGGCGATAACGTGAGCGTAGACGTCTACGAGCTAGTTAGCGACGCAAACGGCAAAAGATGGGCGCAAAAAGAGCGCATCGAGGCGACTTTTGATAGCGATATACTAGCTGACGACGTAGTATACAGCGGCTCGCTAATGTCATTTGATATGCAAAGTAAGCATGCGATGACCGCTTATAAAAGATACGTTTTTGCGGGCGGCAAGCCTAAGCTAGCCCAAGAGCGCGAATGGAGATACAAAAAGATAAAATAAATTTAGTCGGCGTTTGGGCGTTAAATTTAGCCTTTGCTAAATTTAGGCTTTTGCCGCGCCTTGAAGCTATGATTTGCGCCCTAACGCAAAGGTATCTAAAAAACTAAAATTTAGGAAAAATATGCAAAATTTAGAGCAAATTTTAGCGTCGCTAGACGAGAGTGCGCAAAAGGTTTTGGTTTTAGGAGGCGCAAAGCACCCTGTTTGGGACGATGCGAACGAGGTTTTCGCGCTAGCTACGAGGCAAATTTTAGATAAAAGCCTAGGGCGGCAAGAAGGCGCGGATTGCGGCGGGACGGTTAAATTTTACGGTGCCGCGCCGATTGCGTTTATCGGCGTGCATACGCGCATCGTGCGAAGAAGTATAGGATTTTTACTCACGGAAAGACACCTTTTGGTTAAATTCGACGCATCCGTAGCAAACGCGGACGAAGTAGCCGCGGCGTTTAGGCTAGACGAGCATTCGCCTGACGAGCTAGAAAATCTCGCGTGGCAAGAGCTAGAAAAATGCAAATTTGAAATCGAGGACGAGATGAAAGCGGCGATGAAAACTGCGCTAAAAGCGGTCTTGCAGGCAGTTTTTGAGGAGGGCGTTAAGGCCCAGGAGCGCACGATCGCGGATAAAATTTTGGAGCTCGGTCTTGGCGAAGCGCTAAAAACGCCGCTTGACGAGACGAAGCTGTTATCAAAATCGCTCAGCGTCTTTAAGCCCGTCTCACCGATACTTCACAGCCTTGACCGCTCGCTTTTTGGTAAGCCTTACGGTGTGATACTAGACGAGTGCGGACTCATTAGCCGCGAGCTGATGGAAGAGCCTAATTTTAGCTCGTGGGACGAGATAAAGGCCGCGCAAATCGAGGTAAAAGAGGATGCCGTAATAATCGGCGAAAAAGAGCATAAGATACCGTTTGAGCTAAAAGAGAAAAAGGAAAATTTCGCCGAGTTTTTAAAATTTACGGCGCAGACGAGGGCGTAAATTTAGCGCGCTTTTGCTCGGATTTGCGCGTAAATTTAAGGAAAAATATGAAAAATTTGCTCTTAGGCGCGGTCGCGGTCTGGGCGTTTTGCGGTTGCGCAGGGCTAAAGCCTAGCGCGGACAAGGACGTTGCTTTAATTGGCGTACCCGAGGAAAACTGGACGAGATACGAGGATACGGACGGCGCGCTAAAAGAGGTTGCGTTTTTCACGGCGTTTTTCTCCGAGCGGTTTCGCGCGTCTTTTAAAAACGGCGAAAAGATCGGCTTTGCGCTAACCAAGCAAGAGGTCAAAAAGCTGCCCGTAATGCTGGGCGATATGTATAAGGCCGAGGACGGCGCGTTTACGGTAGCGGGACTAGATGCGGGGGAGCGCGAGTGGAGCGGCGACGAGAAGCTGCGAAGGTCGAGACGGATCAAAATTCACGAATTTAAAGAAGGCGCCGTCAGAGTAACGGAATATGAGGCAGAAGGCAGCATCTGCGAGGCGTTTTTTGCTGGCAAAAAGATAAGCGCGACAAGCGTAGAAAGCCGCGGCGGCGAGGACTCGCGTCAAATTTTTGCCGTGCGAACGCAAGGCGAAATCTCGCTTGAAGGCGTCAAAATTTTTAGCTCGCAAGAAAACTCTTCGCCGCAAAACTCGCTCGCCTCGGACGAAAAAGGCTCACACGGCGCGCAAGCTAGGGACGAAGAGCTAACCAAGCAAGCCCAAACGCTAAAAAACATAGTCTGCGCGGGGTTTGGCGGAAAATAAATTCGGGTTTTGTCGGCTAAAAACAGGCGCGTCTTTGCGTAAGCGAAGTGGTTTACGCGTTTTGCAAGGTACTCGCCGCTAAATTTCGCTTTTACTAAAAATTTATAAAAGTCTTACGCTAAATTTAATGAGCCAAAATAAAATTCGGTAGCGATTTTCTAACAGAAGATCAAAAATAAAAAGCCAAATTTGGGAGGCTAAAGATGTTTAAAAAGATATTGTTTCTAGCCGTTTCTTCGTTATTTGCATTTGGTGCTCTAGCTCAAGCAGGCGAGATAAAAGCAAGCGACTCGCCCTTTGGTTACGCTAGCATTGGAGCTGAGCAAAATTTTGGCGGATATGCCGGCAAAGAGAGTAAAGAAGTCGTCGTAAAAGATAGGCAAGAGCTCGTAAAATACGCTCAAATGGGTGGTTACGTCATCTATGTGGATGGCCTCATAGACCTTAGCGAAGGCAAGATCCCACAAAATGGCAATAGCGATGGGCTGGATAAATTTATAAGTGAGATTAGCGGTGGCGAGTTTAGTTCTTATGCCAAATTTATGCAGGCTTACGGCGCTTCATGCCGTGCAAATTTAGACGGTTCGCAAGATCCAAAGTTAGCAGCGCTTCGCAAAAATTTAGCCAACGAGTACAAAAAGCTCATCGTAGTGCCGGTAGCTAGCAACACCACAATAATCGGCTTAGGCGAAAACTCAGGCATAAAAGGCGGCTCGCTTTTGTTAAAAAATGTCCAAAATATCGCGATCCGCAATATGATGATCGAAGATGCTTTTGATCCATTTCCAGATATACAAAAAAATGACGGCTTTAATGCGCAATATGACGGCGTCAGCATAGAGTCAAGCAAAAACATCTGGGTAGATCACTGCCATTTTAAGGACACGGTTGAGCTTGGTCATGTGCATTTAGCAGGCGGAGAGCTCACCAAATGGCAGACTTACGACGGACTATGCGACATCAAGGGAGACAGTGCGGCTATCACGATCTCGCACAACATCTTTGAAAACCATGACAAAACGATGTTAATTGGCTCAAGAGACTCTGACGGCAGCAGCGAAACAAGGACTATAACGGTCGCTCATAACGTTTTTGACAACTGCGCGCAACGCCTACCTATGGCACGCAATGCAAAGGTGCACGTCTATAACAACTTTTATGACTCAAAAGATGGCTTTTATGACCAAAAATACGCCATTGGCGTGCGCTTTGGCTCGCTAATATACGCTCAAAACAACTACTTTACAAATGGCGTCAAAATAAGCTACAAGTGTAACAAAGGCACCATTTTTGAAAGCGGCAACATAGACCTTTCAAAAAAAGGCAGCGTTTGCGAAAAGCTAACCAAGCCGCCATTTGAGCCTCCATATAAATTTGAGCTCCTCAAAGCCTCAAGCGTCCAAAACGAGGTAAATAAAAACGCAGGCACAGGCAAACTAGCCGTTGCTAAATAATTAAAAAGAGAAAAGGAAAATTTCGCCGAGTTTTTAAAATTTACGGTGGCGTTAAAAGCGTAAAATTTAAGCCGAATTTTCGTATAATCGCATAAAAACTAAGGAGAAAAAATGCTAAAAAAGATGGCGGATACGATAAGGTTTTTATGCGCGGATATGGTGCAGCAGGCAAACAGCGGACATCCGGGCACGCCGATGGGGCTAGCAGACGTCATGGTCGTGCTGGCTAAATTTCTAAATCACAATCCTAAAAATCCAAACTGGCTAAACCGCGATAGGCTAGTATTTAGCGGCGGTCACGCAAGCTCGCTCGTGTATAGCTTTTTGCATCTTAGCGGCTACGATCTTAGCCTCGAGGATCTAAAAAACTTCCGCCAGCTGGGCTCTAAAACCCCGGGTCATCCAGAGATCCACACCAAAGGCGTCGAGGTCGCGACCGGACCTCTAGGCCAAGGCGTAGCAAATGCGGTGGGCTTTGCTATGGCGGCAAAATACGCGGCCAATCTGCTAAACGAACCGGAAAATGCCGTCATAGATCATAAAATTTACTGCCTTTGCGGCGACGGAGACTTGCAGGAGGGCATCAGTTACGAGGCCTGTGCGGTCGCGGGCAACCTGCATCTAGACAACCTCGTGCTGATCTACGACTCAAACAACATCACGATCGAGGGCGACACGAGTATCGCTTGGAGCGAGGACGTGAAGGCGAGATTCGAGGCTCAGGGCTGGGACGTCGCGCGCATCGACGGTCACGACTACGATCAGATCGAGTTTGCGCTCGAGCAAGCCGCCGAGAAGGAGCGCCCGTATCTCATCATCGCAAACACTCGCATCGCAAAGGGCGCGGGCGAGCTAGAGGGCAGCCACCACAGCCACGGCGCGCCGCTTGGCGAGGAGATCATAAAGGCCGCTAAAATCGCAGCGGGCTTTGATCCTGAGCGTAAATTTGCTATTGGCGAAGACGTGCTGATTCGCTTCCGTGCCGCTCTAGAAAAGGGCGACCTAGCCGAAGCTCAGTGGAATCAAAAAGCGCAAAATTTAAGCGCCGAAAGCAAAAATCTGCTAAATTCGCTGCTAAATCCCGATTTTAGCAAGATAAATTTCCCTGATTTTAGTGACAAAAAGTTAGCCACGCGCGATAGTAACGGTATTATCATGAACGAGATTGCGCGCGCTCTACCGGGCTTTATCGGCGGTAGCGCGGATCTGGCGCCCTCAAACAAAACCGAACTAAAGGGCATGGGCGACTTCCCTAACGGGCGCAACATCCACTACGGCATCCGCGAGCACGCCATGGCCGCGATAAATAACGCAATCGCCAGATACGGGCTTTTCTTGCCGTTTAGCGCGACGTTTTTTATCTTTAGCGACTATCTAAAGCCGTCTGCGCGCATCGCCGCGCTCATGAGCGTTAGGCACTTTTTTGTCTTTACGCACGACAGTATCGGCGTAGGCGAGGACGGCCCGACGCATCAGCCTATCGAGCAGCTTAGCACGCTTCGCGCGATGCCGAACTTTTACACCTTCCGCCCGGCTGACGGCAACGAAAACGCGCTTTGCTGGAAGGCGGCGTTAAATTTACGCGCTCCAAGCGCCTTCGTGCTAAGTCGCCAAGGCCTAGCTCCGCTTGAAAAGGGCGAATTTGGCAGCGTAGAAAACGGCGCGTATCTGCTAAAACGCGCTCAAAACGCCAAAATCACGCTAGTAGCTAGCGGCAGCGAAGTGGAGCTTTGCGTCAAGGCAGCTGAAATTTTAGCCGCTCGCGGTATCGGCGCAAACGTCGTCTCTGCGCCGTGCTTTGACCTGCTTTGCGAGCAGCCGTGCGAGTACGTGGATAAAATTTTAGATCCGCAAACCAAAATCATCGCCGTCGAAGCCGCAAGCGCGCTGGAGTGGTATAAATTTGCCGATGAAATCTACTCGATGAAGAGCTTTGGCGAGAGCGGCAAGGCGGGCGCATTGTTCGAATACTTCGGCTTTACGCCTGAAAAGATCGCAGAATTTGCGCAGGAAACGGCGAAGTAAATTTAGCCTTTAGGACGCGCGTTTTAGGGTAAAATTTAAAATTAATTTTGCCCTGATTTTAATCAAATTTGGCATCAAAATCTCCGAATTTTGGTTTGAGCTTAAATTCGCCGAATTTAACGGCGAAAATCGCCTTGCCTGGTTAAAATCGAACGGCGCAGGCCTGCGTAATTTATAAAGCTTGCTTATATGAGGAGCCGAATTCGGCGATTTGACCGATGCTCTAAATTTAACCCAAACTTCGCTTAGTTAAATAAGTATTAATTTTAGGAGATAAATTTGAAACCCGAAGATATCGCTTTAAACGAGCTTTGCATGTTTGAGTTTTACATACCTCAAAGCGACAAGCCGATTTTGGCGGATTTATCGCTGCCGCTAGAGGAAGGGGGCGCGCCCTTTGACGCAAGAACTAAAGAACAAAGTAGCCAGGCTCATAAACCTATCGGCAACATGGTATCCGCCAGCCGTAAAAAAGATAAAAGACGAATTTAACGGCGACGTCGATTTGTGGCTCGTCGGTCTAAATATCCTAACGGACGAAACGCAAAAAGAGTTTATCTTTGGTTTAAATTTCGACGTTTCCAAAGATGAAGAACACGGCAGAGGACTGCAAATGTCTTTTCCGAGCTTTGAAATAATCAAACACGGCGATGCGGAAGCGTCGATGTTTTTGGATTATTAAAGGGCGCCAAGCTAAGCGCGGCTTAGGCGCGCAAATATTTAACGGCGAGCGACGCTAAATTTGATTAAATTTGCAGAGTAAGCCGTTACGAAAGACTAGACTATGGACAAATCTGATTTATTAGCCGAAAAAATACTATGGCGGCCTTTAATTGATTATTTACGCTACTATTTTTCTTATAAATTCGGTACCGAGCCAAACCCTAATCATCCGATTTGGTTATCGATAAAAGACAGAAAATGGATCGATTTAAATTTATTAAAAAGATCAAAAATATTTTTATCTAAAACATGGATCGGTTTAGATTTCGATAAAACCAAACCCGAAATTTGTAAGGGAGACGAGTGGATAAACGTATTGATAGATGCGAAGGATGGCAACTTGCGAGATATTTATCTGTTTGATGTTGATTTAAATATTATTATACTAATGATCGAAGATCTGAACGGAATTCTTTTAGACGGTAGTAAATTCGGATTATTAGAGGATTGTTTAAAATCAAATACAAAAATAGAGTAAAAGTAGATTTAAAAATAAAACCTAAAGAAAAATTATGAATAAATTTGACTTATTGGCTCTATTTGAGACCGAAAACGGCGTGGCGTTTCCAAAGGCTTACAAAGAGATATTAGGCAGCTTTGAGAGCTATATTATCTACGATTACCGCGTAAATGAATTTGGAGTCCAAAAAATGAAGGATTTAAATTTTTACAGCATCTCAAGACTCTTTGAAGATATAGATAAAATGCACAAGCTGTATCAGTTCGTAGCGAGCGAAATTTCATCCTCGGTTATAGATCCTGATAAAACTTTTACCTTCGGCGGACTTAGCGACGGGGTGGAGTTATTTTTTGATTTAAGGGATATGTCTATTTGGAGATATTATTTAGATGATAGCAGCACTGCGCAGATAGAGCCTAGTTTTGAGGCACTGATGAGCAAGTCTTCTTTCGTAACGCGCGACGGCGATTTGGCTTTGTATTAAAAGCGATAAACAAAAAAGGAGAGCAATGGCGCTAAGGCAGAAATTTAATAAAATGCACGAATACGAAAGCCTGGTGCGAAATTTCGTCTGCGAATCCGAGGACTACGAGGATAGACTGATCGCGGTCGTAACGGAGGCGTTTGATTTTTCTTTGCAAAATCTTCGCGCCGTAAACGATGCGTACAAAAACTACGAGATGTATTGGTTTGAAGTTTGCAACAGCGCGCTGTGCGGGGCGCTCGGCGCGCTACTGGATAAAGAAGAGAAGCTAAGAAAATCCCAGAAGCTCGCGCTGTTTTTTAAAGGGCTTATTTTTCAGGAAAAATATAGAAGCAACCGCATGGATTTTATCTTTATTCTACAAATCATGAAAAGAAAAAGCGACATCGCAGACGTCGCTGCGGATAAAGATATCTGGCGAGCCGACGGATTTACTCAGTTTGGACTGGTAGAGGCTATATATAAGCTAAAAATTCCAGGTTTTAGCAGCGAGTTTTTGCAGATGAAAAAATCGCCCAAAGAGACGCGGATAAGCAGATGCAAAGATATATCGATAAATATCTGGAAAAAGAAAAATCGCGGCTAGAGGGCACCAAATAGATGCGCAAGCCCTTTGCCCAAAGGTCGCGCGGGTAATTCCCGCCAAAATAGGCTGCGGGCGCCGTGAGACGCAACCCTAAATTTACCGCAAAGGCGCGTCGGCATAATTTAGCTTAGCCACGCTTGCCGTAAAAATATCAAAAACGCCGCGACGCAAAACGTGATTTTAAACACCCGCGCCGAGATTTAAGACGGTAAAATTTAACTCTAGCTAAGCAAGCCGGCAAAGTAAATTTAATCATAGCTAAACTAGACGCAAATTTAGCTCGGGCTTCGTTAGCCGTGGCTATTTTACCGGCAGATAAATTTTATCTAATCAGCCAGCTACGGCACACCGAATTTTGCGTTTGCTAGCCGCCGCTTTATCCGCACTTTTATCCAAACTAGGCCGGACATTTAAATTTATTGCCGTTTAAAGCAGAAGGCATAAACTCGCCCTACTTTTGTGCTTTTATCTCTTCTAGCGCGCTTTTTATCCGAGCCGATTCGCGCTCGCAAAATTTTTCGTCGCCGTTTTGCTTGATTAAGGCCTCTTGTCCCGCTTGCGCCTTTTGTAGCTCGCTAAATTTTAGCTCAAACAGCCTAAAGGCTTGCGGATCGTTTTCTAGCTGTTTGGCTTTCATTTCATAAAGCTCGTTTAGATAAATTTTGCTTTGCTTCACGTACTCCTCGCACGCGTTTTGAGCGCCCAAAGCCAGCGCGCTAAGAGCGCAAAATGTCAATATTTTTCTCATCGTCGTCCTTTAAATTTACAAAATTATACACTTTTTTAGGGTTTAAATTTTATAATTTTCAAAAATTTAAAGGCGGAAAATGAGACGAAAAGATAGAGAACTAACCGTGCAAGAAGGGCTTGCGATCATCGATGCCTGCGAATACGGCACGATTTCTTGCATTACGGACGAGGGCGAAATTTTTAGCGTGCCTATCTCGGTCGTGCGCGAGGGAGGGAGCGTATTTTTGCACGGCGCGCCCGCAGGCTCTAAGGCAAAGCTGCTAAATGACGGCAGAAACGTGACACTAGTTTGCGTGAGCTACGCGCGGGTGCCGGTTTTGACGGACGAGCAGCTAGACGCGATAAAAGACGACGGCAAGGCGCTTGGCGCAAAAGTCTTTACGACAGAATACAAATCCGCCGTCGCCGTAACTAAGGCCTATATCGTGACGGACGAGTCGGCGAGGCTGCACGCGCTACGGCTGCTTAGCGAAAAATACACGCCAAAGTATATGCGAACCTTCGACGTCGCGGCAGCTCACGGGCTAAAGGCGATGAATATCTACGAGCTAAAAATCGCAAGCATAACGG
>CAUQCZ010000019.1:0-11811 GCA_963516335.1 uncultured Campylobacter sp.
ATACAAACACCACAATATCGCAAGGGTAAAAATACGACAGATATAACTCTTACCATACAGGCAATGCTAATGCTTGCTTCTAATTTATATGATGGTTTTTGCATAGTATCTAGTGATAGCGATTTTACTCCGCTGGCAATGGTGCTAAGGGAATACAACAAAAAGGTCTATATAGCCGGCAATAGCCAAACTCCAGAAGCCCTAAGGAAAGCTTGCAATAAATTTATTTCTATCGAAGACAGCAAAGATAATAGACCAACAGAACGAGTCAATCCATCATTACCAATAGATTTCTCAGAACACTTGTGCAAAATATTTGAAAAATCAGAGGATGGCTGGCTACCTGCATCCACTCTTGGTAAAAAAATAAAAGATGAGGGCTTAGATTATCGAACAATTCATCCTGAAAGAATATACAGATCTTTTAACGATTTTATAGAAAAAAATCCAGATATTTTTGAATACAATATGAGAGAAAATGGCAGAGATCCGTCAAATAACAAAAATATGTATGTTAGACTCAAGGCCTAAGAATCGGTCACGCACGATGACGCAACCGATTAAAATTTTTATATTTTTTTATACGGAGCTTGTCCTGCTTCGTAGAAGTTATTGCCCTCGCTATCTATCGCTACGATAGCCGGGAAATCCTCGACCGTAAGTCTCGCGACCGCCTCGGGTCCTAGCTCTGGATAGGCTAGCACTTCGTACTTTTTGATACTTTGGCTGATTAGTGCGCCCGCACCCCCGATAGCGACCATGTAGACGCAGCCAGATTTTTTCATCGCTTCGACGACGGCGTCGCTACGATATCCCTTGCCGATCATGCCGTTGATGCCTACTTCGTTTATCATCGTCGGAGTATATTTGTCCATGCGTCCGCTAGTAGTCGGTCCCGCAGCTCCTATGACGTCGCCCGGTTTTGCGGGGCTCGGTCCTAGATAGTAGATCGTCTCGCCGGCTAAATTTACGGGCAAGGCCTCGCCGCGAGCCAAAGTCTCGGTTAGCGCCTTGTGCGCGGCGTCGCGAGCTGCGATGATAGTGCCACTTATTAGCACGTTGTCGCCCGCTTTTAGGCTTTTTACGACATCTTTATCAAACGGCGCGGTTATCTTTTTTACTTCTGACATCTTTTCTCCTTAAATTTCAGCTTCGGCGTGGCGAGCGGCGTGGCAGTTGATATTGATAGCGACGGGTAGGCCCGCGATATGGGTCGGGTACCACTCGATGTTTACTTTTACCGCAGTCGTGTCGCCGCCTAGTCCTTGCGGTCCGACGCCCGTTTTACAGGCGAGCTCTAGCAGCTCCTCTTCTAGTTTGGCGTATCTAGGATCTGGATTTTTGCTGTCTGCGTCGCGAGCGGCGGCGTATTTTGCCATTAGCGCGGCCTTATCCATCGTGCCGCCTATGCCTACGCCGATCACCATCGGAGGGCAGGCGTTTGGACCCGCTAGCTTAACAGTGTCTAAAAATACCTTTTTCACGCCCTCTAGGCCGTCTGCGGGCACTAGCATTTTTAGAGCCGACTTGTTCTCGCTGCCAAAGCCCTTCGGAGCGACTTTTATGTGGATTTTATCGCCTCTTACTATCCTTACGTTTATGACGGCAGGGGTGTTGTTCGTCGTGTTTTTACGCTCAAATATCGGATCGTTTACGACGGATTTGCGCAGGTAGCCGCCCACGTAGCCGTCTTTTACGCCCTCGTTTATCGCGTCTTCTAAAAATCCGCCCTCGATGTGCACGTCTTGGCCGATATCGACGAACACGACCGCCATGCCCGTGTCTTGGCAGATCGGCGCGATGCCCTTTTGGGCTAGATCGGCATTTTGGAGTACCTTGCCTAGGATATCTTTGCCTATCGGCGAGCTCTCGTTTTCTCTAGCTTTTTCAAAAGCCGCTCTCATGTCGGGCGTTACGACGTAACAGGCCTGCTTGCAAAGCTCGCTTACGGTTTTGGAGATCGTTTCTGCTTGAACTACTCTCATCTGTCCTCCTGTGTTAAATTTGTTTTATAAATTTCAAAATATAAAATTTAATTTTTATCTCTTACTAAATTTCGCGAAGTTTATCAAAATAAGCTAAAAAGTTAGATTAAATTTGTGGATTTTGAGAGAGTCTGAGAGAAAAATCGGCTTAAATTTAGCGAGGCAAATTTAAATTTATGCTTTCCGCAAAAATTAACGGCAACCACGCAAGACTCGGCCAAACGGCGATAAATTTAGCGCAAATGCCGCAAACTCAAATTTGACGAAACGGCTTAAATTTGTGCTGGTTTCAAGTGTGGCTGCGTTTTCAAATTTTAGACCGACTTAAATTTGAAAATCCGCCTCCGCACCTCAAATTTAAAACCAAATTTACGCCCCGCCCGCAAAGGCAAAGCGCAAATTTGCCTAGTCCTCGTCCTCTTTTTGCTCAAATTTTCTGCGCACTTTGACGCTTGAGATGCTAGCGCCGTCCATCTTGCGCACCTCGTAGTAGCAGTTTTCGTCCTCGATCTTGTCGCCTACGACCGGCAAGCGTCCGATGAGATTAAAGACGTATCCGCCGATCGTCAGCTCCTCGGTCTCGTCAGCGAAGCTTATCCCCATCAGCTCCTCGACGCTCTCTAAATCAAAGCGCCCCTGAAACTCGTAGATATTTTCGTTGATTTTTTTGTAATGCGGGTCGGCGTCGTCGTGCTCGTCGTTAAAGTCGCCCAAAATTTCTTCCATGATGTCTTCCATAGTGAGCAGACCCGCCGTGCCGCCGTATTCGTCCACCACTAGAGCGGCGGAGATTTGCTGCTTATTCATCATCACGAGGATTTTAGATATCGAGAGGTTTTCGGGAACGATGACGAATTTACGCACGATGCTGTCAAATTCGCGCTTTTTGTTGCCCAGATCGATTTGCAAGATATCTCTGATATGGATCATGCCTAGTATCGCGTCCTTGCTGCCGTCGATGTAGGGGTAGCGCGTGTATTTGGACTCAAAGATCACTTTGATGTTTTCTTCGTAGCTTTTTTGCTTATTTATGCAGACCATATCGCGGCGCGGCGTCATGATCTCTTTGGCGACTGTGTCGGAGAAATCGACCGCATTTTTTATGATCTCGGTCTCAAAGCTATCCAAAACGCCGCCTTTTAGGCTCTCGCCCACGATGATTTTTATCTCTTCTTCGGAGTGGGCTAGCTCGCTCTCTTTGGCCGGCTTGATGCCTAAAATTTTAAGCGAAACGCCGGCTAGAAAATCAAAAGTCTTGATAAGCGGCGAGAAAACTACCCAAAATACATGCAGCGGACGCGCGATGGCGAGGACTGCTTTTTCGGATTTTGCGATGGCGACGGACTTTGGCACTAGCTCGCCTAGCACCACGTGCATGAGCGTGATCAGCGTAAACGCGATCGCAAACGCGACGGTATGAACCAAGATATCGTTTAGATTAAAGTATGTTTTTAGCGGTTCCTCGATCAGCCTAGCGACCGCAGGCTCGCCGATCCAGCCAAGAGCCAATGAGCTTAGCGTAATGCCTAGCTGCGTGGCGGAGAGGTAGGTGTCGAGGTTGTTTGACATATCAAGCGCGGTTTTTGCGTTTGGGACTTTGTCCTTGACAAGCTCTTCTAGGCGGGTCTTGCGGACTTTGACGATGGAAAATTCTGATAAGACGAAAAAAGCGTTTAGAAATACGAAGAAAAACGCGAGAGCGATCATAAAAAGCGAGTCGGCGCTACTGGGGTGCAATTAAAATCCTTAAAAAATTAAAATGAAATGCGGCGATTATAGCAGAAAATCGGGAATTTTAAACTGAAAGCGCATTTTTACCGCCCGCAGCGCGAGCGATAGCCGCGGAGGCTATTTTGCCGCGTTTTGGCGCTTTTAGAGGCGTGTGCGCCCTGCTTTCCGTTTAAATTTGAGCGCAAATTTAACTTCCGCGCTAAACTTGTAATACAAATATTGCTTATTTTATGCGGCCTTTGGTCTAAATTTGCGAAAATTATTTAAATTTAAGTCCAAATTTGACGCGCCTAGACCCGCACCGCAAAAATGCGAGCCAAATTTGAAATAGTTTAAATTTGCGCCGCCTACGTTATTGGGGCTTAAATTCTTAAATTTGATAAAGGAGTTAAATTTAGATTAGTTTTAAGGCTTTGCCGGCAGCGCCCAGTTTGAGCTCTAAAAGCAAATCGGCTCGCTGTAAATTTTAAAATTTGAGCCAAGATCGGGCGGCTTTGGCACGGCGATTTTAGCGCTTGCGGCATCAAATTTGACCGCAAATCTAATCTACGGCAAATTTAAATTTGAAACTAAATCTGAGCTCAAATTTGACTTGTGGGCTAGCCATTTTGCCAGATCGCAAGCCCGAACCGCCACGGAGAATTTGAACGTAAAATCCGTCCGCAAAACCGTTAAAACCGCGGTTTACCGCCGTTTACGAAGTCGGTCTCGATTTTTTAGCAGGCCTTTTTATCTTTTTTTCAAGACGCAAAGCCCCCAAGCTCCTCGCGGCTTATACCTCATAGTCGGCGTTTTTGTCGTCCCGCTCCAAAGCCGCGCAAAAAGCCCAAGATAAACAGCATAAATATCGCTCGCGCCGCGTCCGCTCCTTCGTAAATTTAGCTTTAATATATAGCGCGAGGGGATTAAATTAAGCTTGATTTTGCGGGGATTTGCGGCGTTTTTAGAAAAAAGGTCTCGCAAACCGATATCGCGGCAAAAACGACAATCAAACAGCAAGCTTCCTATCGCCTCAAACAGCGCCAGTATCGCCCTGTCGTTCGGATCGCGACCCGTAAATTTCAGCTCAAAAACGATCAAGCCGAGATCACAATCCAAGAAAAGCAAATCGGTCGCCGTTTCATATCTTTTTCCAATTTTATCTGCGCTAAATTCAGCGCGCGGGTAACGGCGGCAAGCGGATTAAATTTAACAAAGCTATACCGCTTTAACGGCCGTTTTCAATCTTTGCGGCGCTCGCGGCAAATCGCGCGAAGAAGAAACAAGAGTTAAATTTGCGCGGGTCGCGGGCGTCCGAGTCGCTAAATTTGACGACGTAAAAAGTAACAAGAAAGACGGCGTAAATTTTATAAATTCGGCATTGCAAATTTGCAAGCAATAGAAGCAGCACAAACCAGTCGTCAACGCTCGCCGCACCTGGAGTAAGCTCGCACTCAAACCCAGAGCGCGTCAGACGCCGCTCGTAAAAAGTAAAAAAGGCAAATTTTAGCAATCTCCCGCAAGGGTAAAACCGAGCAAAATCGGCGCCGTAAGATTGACGCCGCGAGTAAAATTTATGCGGAAAAAACTCGGCGCAAATGCGTAAAAATAGGCCGAATTTACGCCGATTTCGCTAAATCATTTTACCTTCTTGCCGTTTTTGTAGCTGGCGAAAATTTCAGTCGTGCCGTCCTTTTTAAACGCGATCACGTCGTAGTCTTCGACGATGCCGCCCTGCTCCATACCCGGACTTCCAAGCGGCATGCCGGGCACCGAGATACCCACGACATCCTCTGGCTTAGCGGCCAAAAGCGCCTTTATCTCCTGCGCCGGTACGTGCCCCTCGATAGCGTAGCCGCCGACTATGCCTGTATGACAGCTGTATAGCTCCGCCGGCACTCCGTATTTATTTTTTGTTTCGATTATCTCGTTTGTTTTATGCTCGGTTACCTCAAAGCCGTTTTGCTTCATTATCTCGCCCCATTTGCCGCAGCAACCGCACTCGGGGCTTTTATAAACCTCGATCGTCTCGCCTAGCGCGGCAGCCGCGATCGCGGAAAATAGCGCAAAGCCCAAAAAGATCTTTTTCATCTTTATCCTTTTATAAAAATTTCGGCGCATTTTAGCGTAATGTATGTAAACATTAACTCAAGCTTTCAAAAACTAAATCTAAATAATTTCTCTCTAAATTTTAGCCTAAAGCGGCCCTTGTCGCTTCGGCGGATAAAATCGCCTAAACGGCAAGCTCGGCGTATCGCTAGCGCAAAGCATATAATCATTTTAGGCGCTGCACACCGTGCCGCTAAGCGTAAGAACGACTGGCGCCGGCCTAACCGGCGGCGCAAGGCTACATGCGATTTTATGCAGATATTATTTTAAAAGCCGCCGCTTGGCTTGGATTTTACGCAAAATCAAGCTAAATTTAACCGTCGCCGTTGTATCATTAAAAATAAATTTGTAAAGGAGCAAAAATGGCGCGGCTAGTTTTTATTTTATTAATTCTAGGTTTAATCACGTGGTTTTATATGGGCGGAACGAATAAAACCGTGGCCGACTACAAGGGCATGAGTAGCGAGCAGCTAGAAACGCTGTGCCTAGAGAAAAAGGATAAAACCGCGTGCCAAAAATACGCGATAGACTTCGTAAATGGCGCCAAAGCAAACGGCGGCAAGCCGCAGTTTTAGGCATTTTTAGCGCAGATCTGCTTGGTAAATTTGCCTGATTAAAGCTTAGGTTTTAAATTAAATCCGTAAGCAGATTTATCGTCAAATGCGGCCCTAAATTTAAAAGCTTGACGCAAATTTAGACGCTTAAATTCGGCGTATATCGGCGTATATTTTAACCGCTTAGATAACAAAAGCCTGATCGCAAAATCAGGCCTTACTCTTTTTAAGAATTTACTTCATCGTGCAAGCCACTTCATTTCCTAAATCGCAAGCCTTAGTATAAAATTTCTTAGCATTAGCCATATCGCCTTTTTTTTCATAGCTAAACCCGACCAACATGCAACCGTCGGCATTTTTTAAATTACAAGCTTTTTCATGAAATTCGGATCTTTTAGGGTGATTCTCATCCATTGAAAAATAAGCGTCAGACACTTTCAAACAAGCCTGTGCATCGCCGCCGTCGCATTTTTTGATATTGTCCTCCAGTTCTCCGGCACTCAAATTTACAGAGCATAGCCCGGCAACGATCATAGCTAAAACGATTTTTTTCATTGTTTTTCTTTTAGTTTAGATTGGTTGGTCATTATATCTTTATTTATACTATTTTACAAGCCTCGTTTTGATAACAAATGCAAGATTTTGAGCAAATTTGCGCTAAACCCAAAATAACGGCTTTTAAGCCCAAAACGCGGACAAAGGCGCTAATCATACCGTAAAATCAAAGCTAAAGCATAAAAATTTTGCGCCGTCTATAAAGATTTAGACGGCGATTTTTGATTTGAAAGTATAGAAAAGCAAAGCCCGTTTCGCTAAATTTTAGCAAGCAAAACAGCAAAAATCGGAATAAATTTAAGATACTATTTTCATTTACGGCACGCCGCCGATGAGTTTTGCGCGTTTTTACCGCCGCAGGCGTTAGGATAAAAATGCGGCGCTATAAATTTACCTCCGCTTGCGCCGCTAGCACCAAAATTTAGAAACGCATTAACGCAAAATCGTCTGCGCCCTTTAAAATCCTGTTTTAGGTACCATCAAATTTTGCGCAAATTAGTCCAAAAATAGCGGCAAAAAGCCCGCGGCGCTAGTAAATTTAAAAGCGTTAGTTTAGTGCGGCAAACAAAGCGCTAACAAATCTGCGATGCCAAGCCCCTTTACCTACCCGCAAAAACCGCCGTATAAAACCGCGCATAAAAGGCCAAAAACCAAAGCCTTTTGGCGCAAAACGGCAAGCTCTCTAAAAGGCTCATCACATTATTTAAGACTGAATAAAGCTAACTGCGATATCCAAATTTGGCGTAGCTTTCTAAAAAGCTCATCGCCGCAGTCGTTCTCAAAACCCGGCAAAAACGAGCTAGCAGGCGCAGGCGGCGATATTAAATTTAACAAAATAAACCGCGCAAAAGCAAGCGCGCTAGGCTAGTAGATAAAAAGCCCCTCTTTATTTGCCTCGCCGACCTTATCCGTTTTGACCCACGCTACGACGTAGATAATAAACGATGCCACGATAAAAAGAAAATTAAATATAAACAAATACCCGCTTGCTTGCATCAGCTCCCCGATAAAAAACACGAAAATATACACCTTAAAAAGCCCGTTTCTAGTTAGCCTAGCAAGCTCGAAAAAAACCTTCGCCCAAACTACCGCCACGTAAACTAGCAAAAGCACCGCGATGACGGCGACGAGCCTAGCTAGCGGATGACCAGTTTGCGCCAAATAAAACGCCAACGTCTGCGTGACCTGAGAGACGAACATCGCTATCATCGCCTTGCCGTAGTTTACGTGTAGATCATCGCTACCCGCAAGCCGCGCGATACCGCCTAGCGCCGCATAGGTTAGCAGCGCGCCTACGAGGACTGCTAGAGCGACGGCGATTTGTAGCTTTAGCCCCGCGTAGTCCGCGATAAAAAACGCGTAAAGCTTGATAACGGCAGGCGCGACACCGGAAGCAATGCCCGCCGTCCTAGCCCGCCCAAACGCCGCGCTCTCTTTTAGCGCCGCCTTCGTCTCCTCGCTTCTGGCGTCTTTCGTGGCGCGCCGCTCACCCTCGCCCGTCACCACAAATACGTCGCGGGCAAACTCCCCGTCGGCTCGAAACGCCACGCGCTCTCCTCCGCCCGGCCGCCCCGCGCGCACCTCTTCAAAGCTAAATTTATAGTATTTCCCGTCGTCGCCGACTATCGTCGTTTCGCTTATCGCTACGCCCTTCATCCGCTCTCCTTTTTCATTTTACCGCCGCGCTCGGTGATTTCCGTCTCGCGCGCTCGTTTGGGCTTTTAGGGTGCGGGTTACGCCGTCCGTCAAATTTATCGCCGCACCACCTAATCCAGCCAAATTTTACGGTTTAGCCGCAGCTCCTCGACGATACGCAAAAAGCCGCCGATCTCGTCTTTGTAAAATCTATTCGCGCCCTTGCCCACGAGCGGGCGGCGCAGATCTGGCTCGAAGTTATCGCGTCCCGTGCGGATCGCCATACAGATTTTATCCCCGGTTAGCACGATGTTTATGGGGCGGTGAAATCTCATTTTTAGCAGCTTTAAATTTTCCATCAAGCTTGGCGTGAGCGCGTATCTAGCCTCGATCTGATCGGTCGCGTAAACCCTAAAATACCGCTCAAACTCCGCGTCGTCCATCCTAGCGCGCTTGCCGCCGTAGTCCTTAAAATCATCCGTCCCGCTGCAAATTTGAGTGACGGCCTTTAGTCGTTTAGGAAAGTCGGCGACAAACAAAAGCCCCGCAAAAAGCACTCTATGAGTCTTGTTTCCGCGCAGATCCTCTTTGATGCTTATCGCCTCTACGTCGCTAAATTTGACCCGCACGCCCTCTATCTGCCCGAAAATCAGGTCGTTGCCCGAGTATTTATCTATGTCAAAATCATAAATCATATATAAATAATCATTTTCCACGAAGCCGCCCGGATGGTAGGTTAGGCCGCAGCTTTCGACGATGCTGCGTATAACTTTTCGTTTAAATTTAAAGGTAAAGCTATCCGTGAAAATGCTCTCGAAAAAATAGTACATCGCAGTCCCGCAAACTACGAAAGCGCCGATGCTAAGCGCAGCTTTATGCGAGGCTAGATAAAGCAGCCAAGACGCGGCCGCAGCGATAAAAACGCAGGCAAGCTTTAGCCTAAAAAGCGAGCGTAAAACCTTTTGTCGCTCAAGCTCTAGCATGACCAGATCGTCCATTTTTACTCCATTTTGATTTAACGCCGTTTTTGCGAAATTTAGCTATTTTGCGAGCTTTTGTCTTTAAATTTACGTTTTAAACTGCTCAAATTTAAGCTCGCCGTTTACGAGCCGCAGTGCTTTAAATTTGGACCAAATTTATCGCTTAAATTTACCGTCCGTGCCGCTTTTTATATTCAAAATTTGACGAGCCGACAAAGTCCGCTTGTATTTTAGGAGCGCGGTTAAAGCGCCTAAATTTAGCTCAAATTTGACGAAGCAAGCGCAAATTTAGCGGTTAAAAAGCTCGTGCACGTCGTGCGGATCGTCTTGCCCCTTAGGCACCTCGAAAAATGCCGCCTTGCTAAACCTCGCCCAGCTAGCGACGATGTTTGAGGGAAACATCTCCACGGCGTTGTTGTAATCGGTCACGGCGGCGTTGTAGGCGCGGCGCGCGGCGGAGATCTGCTCCTCGATATCATTTATCGTTTTTTGTAGGTGCATTACATTTTCATTTGCTTTTAGTTCAGGATAGTTCTCCACGACGACGTTTAACTTTGAGATTAGATTTGATAGCTCGCCGTTTAGCGCAAATCTCTGCTCGTCGCCCGCAGCCTTTTGGATGCCGCTTCTAAGCGCGGAGATGTTTTCTAGCAGTTCGCGCTCGTGCGTGAGATACTGCCTGACGGTGGCGACTAAATTCGGAATGAGGTCAAAACGCTTTTTTAGCTGCGTATCGACGCCTGATTTGATATTTAGGACTTGGTTTCGCTTGCCGATGAGCGAGTTATAAGTCGAAATAACGATGAGCGCGAGAACGGCGAGGACGCCTAGTACGATATACATTTTACTCCTTTGATTTAACTTTTGTTTTGATTATATCAAAAAATCGCTGAAACCGAAAATTTATACGCGTTTTGCCGCGCTAGATGCTAGGTCGCTCGGAGTTTGCGACTAAAACGCCAAATTTTACTTGCTTTTAAGCCGCTTTGCGAGCAGATTCGGACACAAGGGCCAGTTGTCGTAAAATCAAGACGCGCGGCCGATTTTTTCGCTTAAATTTAGGCTTAAAAACGCAAAATACGCTTTTATCTTTGCGTTACGGGCGGTTAAGTGCATTTTTAAACAAAAACCAAAGCAGGTACGCGCAAACAAAAACGGCTCGGCGCAAGCCCTTGCCGAGCGGCGGGTAAAATCTAGCCTATAAATTTCGCCTGCACGGGCAACATAGCCTTTTGGCCCGATAAATTCGTATCTTTTAAGGGTGATTTTACGCGAGCTAACAGCTAAATCATCGCTAAATTTGCGCCTTTTTAAGCCGCGAGAGTAAAATTAGCGTTTTAAATACGCCAAAAGAGCGCGAACCGCATTTTCTCGCGGTTTCAGAGTTTTAAGCTGCAAGAGCAAAATTAGCTTTAAACGGCAAAATCGCCGAGCCGCCAAATCCACCCCGTGCGTTTTGCGTTTAGGCAAGGAAATTACTGCTCGCACCTTATGCAAAATTTAGCTATTTTGCCGATTTTGCCGGCTGCAAGTAGGCAAATTTATGCTTACCAGCAAGCCTAAGGGCAAAAGCACGGATTTACGCCGCGCATAAACGGCAAATTTGCGACTTTGCGCCGTAAATCAAAATATGAAACCAACCAAAAGACGCAAATTTAGGGCGCGTATAAAAACTAAACCAAAGCGCTTTAGCCTTTTAAAGCTCGCAAATTTTGCCGCAGACCCGCTTTTACTGCATCTTGCGCGGTAAATTTCGGGATAAATCCCGGCAAATCACCACTTCATACCCGCTTCCAACCAAAAGTTGCGGCCAAGGCCGTATTCGTAGTAGTTGCCCTCGTTTGAGGCGATAAATTTTTTGTTTAAAAGATTATTTATATCAAGATTTACAAACGCTCGAAAATCGCCTGCCAGCCGCCTTTCGTAACCTATGCGCATATCCCAAGTCGCGTATGCGGGCAGCTTTTGGCGCTCGTAGACGTATATCCCGCGAGTCCCATTCCAGCCGCCTAGCAGCGCGTCCGTTTTGCTCGTATAGTTTATGAAATTTGAAACGCTAAAGCCGCTAAATTTAGCCGAGTGGCGAAATTTAGCGGTAAAAGGCACATGGTAATCAACGACCGGTAGTTCGCTTTTTTTGATGATTTTTCCGTTATACGAGACGTCGTCGTTCATCTCGTCGTCTTCGTAATCCGTAAAACTCCTGCTTTGCTTCGTAAAGCTTAGCGAGCCTTCAAAATCGTTTTTTACGCCCCAAATTTCGATCGGAGCGATGTTTGCCGC
>CAUQCZ010000020.1:0-11706 GCA_963516335.1 uncultured Campylobacter sp.
GCCATACTATTTCTAATCCCCACTTACGACATCATCATCACGAACATTCTTGGAGCGTATTACTGCGCTACCGCTCCAAAGGCCTTTATAAAGGAGACGGTTGAGTATCCGCAGAGTATTTATTTTGAGGATAATGTTTTTAACGGCTTTAACGAGCAAGATATAGAAAATATGATGAATAACTACCTTGACGGCATCCATCTAAAGACGTTAGCCTTAAATTTACCCGATGGAAACGTAGCCATATATCATTACGAAAAAAATCAAGACGAATACGACAAAATAGTAAAAGAGGTAAAGCAAGAGCTAGGAGAAAAGACTTTGCGTTATGATGATATCAGGGCTAGAATCATAAAAATAATCGACTCGAATAAAATCATAACCACGAAAGACAAGATGCCTAAAATGAGCTATACCGTCCTATATGACAAGGTAAATTTGAATTGGTTCGCTTCAAAATTTTTTCGTGCCGACGATATGAAAGTTATAAACAATAGAACGAATGAAGTAATAAGTTATCAAAGAAGATATTTTGTATTAAAAAGAATGCTTGATATTGATGCATCAGGTACTTTTACCGGTCATTTTATTTGCGAAGAAAAAATTATTGCAATAGTATCAAGGACTTTTCCTAAGATGTATCTGATTGAAAGATACATCTTGCCTAATTTTGATAGAAGATTTGCAGATCACTTTAAAGGGAAATAAAAACTCAAGAGTGAAATATTGCGCTCGCTACAAAAGATTCAAGAAACTTCATGGATAAACGGTTAAATTTAGCGGTCAGCTCTCGACTTAAAATTTATTTGGAAAAGCCAAGCCGACAAGACCGTTTGAGGTTTAATTGAAGCAGTTAAATTTCACAAAACCCGGCCTCAACTCCGCTCCAAATTTTCCCTGATTTTCCTCTTTATCGCCTCTAGCTCCTCGCCCTCAAATTTCATCAGCGTTCGCTCCACGCCGTGCTTTATCATCCCCTCTTTATCGCACGGCACGAAGTCCCAGTCTTTTTGAAATACCGCGTGCTTGCCCATAGTTTGGTTGCCGTTGCGCTGAGTGTAGCCGTTTGCGTCCAGATCGTTATCCCACGGCCCCCACTCAAACGCCCCGCTAGGCCCAAACAGCGCGATCACGGGCACGTCGTTGGCCGCGGCTAGGTGCATGATCGCCGTATCCACGCCGATAAACATCGCTGAGCGCTTTGATAGCGCTGTGGTTTGTTTTAGCGTGAGTTTACCGCCTAGATTTACGGGGCTAGAGGAGCATAGCGCCAGCACGTCGTCTAGCTTTTTTAGCTCGGCGTCGTTGTTATCGGACGTTAGCACTACTCGCACGCCAAGGCTCTCGCAAAAGTCGATGATATGCGCCATGGTTTCGTCGTCCGCGCACTTAAACATCCAGCGGCTAGTTAGGTGCACGTGGATAAATTTAAGCGGTAAATTTAGATGACTGATGCAGCTTGGATCAAAATACACGCTCACTCGTTTGCCGTTAGGCTCAAATCCTAGCGCGGCCAGGGCGTCTAGGTTTCTATCCACGGTGTGGCGCAGGCCGCCTATTTTAGGGGCTTTGTGTGTTATTATTTTATTTACGGTCTTGTTTTTGCCCTCAAAGCCCACGATGGTTTTTATCTTGGCGTATTTGGCGACGATGATGCCGCGGTCGCCCGTCGTGGTCTGTACGGCGATGTCGTATTTTTGCTTTTTGATGGCGCGGATAAACTTTAGCTCGCGCCAAAGTCGTTTGAAAAAGCCAACCTCTTTTATATTTGCGCGGTCGTAGACGTGGATGTTTTGGATGTTCGGGTTGCCTTCGATCATCGCTTCGGTGCCCTTGTTTAGCGCGAAATCTATCTGCGCGTCAGGGTAGATGCGGCGTAGGTTTTCGACGAGCGGAGTCGTGAGCAGCACGTCGCCGATGTTTCTAAATTTCATAACTAGGATTTTGATTTTTTTATCTTTCATTTTACGTACTTCCAAAATGTGTATTGCGCGTAAAGCCTTGCTATCACGTAGCCGCGCCAGCCTTCGCGCCAGCCGCCTTTTAGGAAAAATAGCTTAAAAAACGTCCATGCGGGATTTAAAACGGCTTTAAATTTACTTGATTTCGCACCCTTTGCGCCCAGGCTCGAGTAGCGATTTTGCTTGGCGATAAACTGCTCGATACTATCGTAGGCATAGTGTTTGAAGTGATTTTTTAGCCTGCCGATTTGATTTTTGGCGGCGGATAAATTTGCGCCGCCGGCTTGGATTTGTTCATCCGTTTTCGTCGCGCTTTTTAAAACTACCTTTTCGTGTATCTCGCGTCCGTCAAATTCCGCCCGCGTCTTGTCAAAAAGTCTAACCGTGCAGTCGGGATAAAGCCCCATAGTGCGCACTTCTTTGCCGAAAAAGATATTTGCGCGAGCCACCTCGTACGCGCAAAACTCGGGGCGCTGCAAAACCTGCAAAATTTCCTCCCGCAAAGGCTCCAAAATCACCTCGTCGCTATCTAGCACGAAAACCCAGCGATTACGCGCCAGATCCGCTCCCAGCTGCTTTTGCGCGCTAAATCCCAGCCATTTTTGCTTGTGAAATTTGACGTTTTTAAATCCGGCGCAAATTTGCTCCGTAGCGTCCTGCGAGCCGCTATCGACCACGATGACTTCGTCTGCGAATTCGCAGCTTTTTAGCGCCTCGGCGAGGTATTTTTCGCTGTTAAGTGTGAGGATTACGACGCTTAGCATTTATAAATTTCCTCGTTAAAATGCTTAAAGCGTTTATGAAACCAAAAGTACTCGTCCGGCTTCTCGCGTACGGCGGCCTCGGTGGCGTCTGATTGAGCTTGCGTGGCCTTTTGCACGGCGACTTCTTTGTCAAAATCCCTAACGTCAATCGGCGGAAAAAAGCAAATTTCACTGAGGTTGCCCCCTTTTTCGCGGATAAATGCGGGCACTATGAGCGCGTCCGTTTTTTGCGCAAAAATGCTAACCGCAGGCGTATGCAGGACTTTTCGTCCGAAAAATTTAACCTCTACGCCTTCTTCTTTGGCGGTGTTTTGATCGACTAGGATGCCAACTAGCCTGCGCGCCTTAACCGCTTTTAAAATTTGCTTGGCGCCGCCCATTTTATCGATGAGCTCGATGTCAAAGCGGGTGCGATTTGCCGCCAAAATGCGCTGCATGACCTCGCTATCAAGAGCGCGTCCGACGATGCTAACGCCGCCAAATTTCGCCGCCATCGCTAGCGAAAATAGCTCCCACTGTCCGTAGTGCGCCGTTTGCACGATGATCGGGCGACCCGAAGCGAGCGCGTTTTGCAGGATTTGCTCGTTTTTAAATTCGACTTTTTCTAGGATTTTTTCCTTGCTCGCGTTTTGATTTTTTATAAAATTTACCGCAAATTTAGCGTAGTTGCGGTACGTATCTTTTATGATCTGCTCTTTTTGCGCGGCCGTTAGCTCGCCAGCATAAGCGAAATTTAGATTTGCTCTGATGATTTTGGTGTGTTTGGCGTCAAATTTATAAAACAAAAACGCGATGAAATTTAAAAAAGGATCCAGCAAAAACGCGGGCGTAACGGTAAAGATAAATTTAAAAAATCTATAAAGCCAAAGGTAAAATAAATCACGCATCAAGTAGCCTTTTTGCAGCGTTTGCGATAGTCTGCGGCGCGATATCTCGCACGCAAAAGTCGCTTTTATCTATCTTTTTCGCGTCTATTTTTTTGCCCGCATCCAGCGTTAAATTTACGGGAGTCACGTAAGTGTTTCGCTCTGCGGGGCGGTTGCCAAAAAGCGCGATAGAGGGGCGATTTTGCGCCCAAGCTATATGCGTTACGCCGCTATCGTTGCCGATAACAAGGTCGCAGGACGAGATAAAGCTTACGAGCTCTTTTAGGCCCAAATTCAGCGGTTTTGCATTTGAGTTTTTGATCAAATTTATGGCTTTTTTCTCCTCGTTTTCGCCGTTAAAGCAGACGAAAATTTCATTTTGCGGCTCATCTAGTAGGGCGATAACGTCTTCAAATTTATCGTAAATTTTACTGGGCTCGCTAGCAAAAGGCGCTATCAAAATTTTCTTTTTTAAGCTTTGCGATTTACTTTGCGAGGCGCTAAAACAAGGCTGTTTGGCTAAAATTTCATCCTCGCTAAAACTAAAGCCCAAAGCAAAAGCCGTAAGTTTTAAATTTCGCAAGATGATATTTTCTGCGTAGTCGCAATTAAATTTATGCCTATAAAACAGCGCCGCAAGCGGTTCTTTGATGCTAAATTTATCAAATCCGTAACTGTTTTTGCCAAGAAGCTTCGCAACCGCGGCGGATTTTATAAGTCCTTGCAGGTCGATGACGTAGTCAAATTTGCCCTCTTGCTTAGCGGACGCGATCAGCTCCAAGCTTTTTTTGTATTCGCCGTTTTTTAGCGGTAGCGATACGACGCGCGAAATTTGCGGGCAAAGGAACAAAATCTCGCTAAATTTAGCGTCGGCAAACCACGTAATTTTGGCTTGCGGCAAGTGCTTTTTGATAAACTGTAGCACGGTCGCCGCATGGACGATATCGCCCAGGGCGGAGAGTTTGATAACGGCGATGTTTGGGCTTAAATTTTTACTCATTTACCGCTTTTATAAAGATTTTTAGCTATCATTTTAGGCAAAAATAGCTAAAAAAGGTTTGAAATGGCTAAAAATTATATCTGCGTTTTTGACTGCGAGACAGTGCCGGACGTCGCGCTTTCGCGTAAAATTTACGGCTATGAGGGAAGCGACGCGGAGGTGGCGAGGCAGGCGTTTGCCGCGCAAAAGGCAGCGAGCGGAAGCGAGTTTTTGCCCGTGATGTTTCACCGCGTCGTGGCGATATCTGCGGTGATGGCGGACGAGTACGGTAAATTTTTGCGCGTAAGCACGATGAATGGCGCAAACGAGCGCGAAATCCTAAATAAATTTATCGGTTTCGTAAACTCGCACAACCCGCGCCTGGTGAGCTTTAACGGGCGAGGCTTTGATCTGCCGATGATTTTAACTCGCGCGATGAGGTACAACGTCTCGTTTCCGAGCTTTTACGAGGTCGAAAACAAGGAGCTTGGCAAAGGCAAATGGGACGGCAACTACCGCGACAGGTACAGCGGCAAATTTCACTTCGATCTGCTCGATCACGTGAGCGAGTTTGGCTCCGTGCGCGGGCTAAAGCTAGATACGCTCTGCGCTAGCTTAAATTTGCCCGGCAAATACGACGTACACGGCGATCAGGTGATGGAGCTGTTTTTTGACGGCAAAATCGACAAGATCAACGAATACTGCGAAAGCGACGTGCTAAACACCTACTGGCTTTTCCTAAAATACGAGCTTTTGCGCGGAAATTTGACGCTGGATGATTACGCGGACGATATCGCTGTAATGAGCGAGTGGCTCGCGGCAAACTGTGCGCAGATGGGCTATACGCCGGTATTCTGCGAGGCGGTAGAACGCGAACTAGCGCGCCTTGAGACGCAAAACTACGAGGATGAGCCGGAGCTTAATGACGACGACGAGCAGGCCGGGGTAGAGGAGTACTACACCGAAGAAAATATGCCCGAGATAAATTTGGACGAGCAGTAAGGACGGGCGCAAATTTAGCGCATTTTACTGGTTTGGCTAAATTTAAACGGCTCGCTTTTGTTAAAGCGTAATTTAATTTCAGCAAGTACCGATAATTTGATATTTATAAAATAAAAGGATAACCTATGTATAAAAAAATCGTAGCTTTTTCGGCGATATTTGCCTTGCTATTTTCCGGTTGCGCAGAAAAAAGCGCCGGCGTTAAAAAAATAGACGAGATACAAGGGCTTTATGCGTATAACGACGGATACTACGTCGTCGGCGACAAATATAGCTTTAGGCTAAACGAAACGACAAAAATAGACGAAGCCAGACGCTTTTACGCTAGCGAATTTGCAAATGACATAAAAGACGATTTCGCGTCTATTTGCATATACGGCTACGATAAAAAGATGGTCGGAACATATGTCGTTTTTCTTGATAAAAAGCTATTTTCGGATGAGAGATACGCTGCGCTAAAAGCGTCATTTGAGATGTTTGACCCAAACAAAAATACGCAAGGGTCTCAGACTATAAAAAGCTTTTTGGAGTCCGGATATATAACCGGTTATTATTATCTGAGCGGAAGTACGGCAAATATAAGCGACGCTAAAAGAAAAGAAATTTTAACCTCGGGTAAATTTCAAAATCCAATCAAAGTATATACGAATGTAGATTGCGAAAAAATAGGCGCAAGCAGCGGCGGTGCGGGGATAGATCTCGGCGGTGCCGCGATGATCGTGGGTTTGCCCGTCGCCAGTGCTGGAATGATAGTGGCTTTTCCCGCCGTATTTGTAGTCGGAGCGGCTTTTTACGGTACTTTTTTCGTAGGTTGGGGGCTTGGATGTTTGCTTGGTTTAGCGCGTTGTTCATAGGACTAGGTTAATTTTATTTGCGAGCTTTGATTTTTAAAATATGCTAAAATAGCGTCAAATCACAAAGGAAAAAACATGAAAATTTTAGTAACCGGAACGGCGGGATTTATCGGATTTCACTTGGCAAACGCCCTGGTAAAAAGAGGCGACGAGGTCGTCGGATACGACGTGATAAACGACTACTACGACGTAAATCTAAAGCTCGCGCGCCTAAAAACGGCGGGCTTTGACGTGAGCGAGATCGATCAAGGCAAGCTGATAGGCTCAAAAACGCAGCCTAATTTAAAATTTATAAAAGCCGATCTAGCCGATACCCAGACGATGAAAGAGCTTTTTGCTAAAGAAAAATTTGACGTAGTGGTAAATTTAGCTGCACAAGCAGGCGTTCGCTACTCACTCATAAATCCGCAAGCCTACATCGACAGCAACGTCACGGGCTTTATGAATATCCTCGAGTGCTGCCGCCACAACCAAACTAAAAATCTAGTCTACGCAAGCTCGAGCTCGGTTTACGGCCTAAACGAAAATATGCCATTTAGCACGCACGAGGGCGTAAATCACCCGATCAGCCTATACGCCGCGACTAAAAAAAGTAACGAAATGATGGCGCATACGTATTCGCATCTATTTGGCGTCCCGACTACGGGACTGCGATTTTTCACCGTTTACGGCCCATGGGGACGCCCTGATATGGCGCTGTTTTTATTCGTAGACGCCGCGCTAAAAGGCAAGAAAATCGACGTCTTTAACTACGGCAAGATGAAGCGCGACTTTACCTACGTGGACGACATCGTAAAGGGTATCATAAAATGCGTCGATAACCCAGCCAAGCCAAATCCCGCGTGGGACGCGAAGCACCCTGATCCAGCCACTTCAAGCGCGCCGTTTAAAGTCTATAATATCGGCAATAATAGCCCCGTAGAACTCATGGACTACATCAAGGCCGTTGAGCTAAAAATCGGCCGCGAGATAGAAAAAAACTTCCTCCCGCTTCAAGCCGGCGACGTGCCGGCGACCTTTGCGGACGTGAGCGATCTGGTGGCGGACTTTGAGTATAAGCCCGCAACTAGCGTAAATGACGGGGTGGCTAGGTTTATCGAGTGGTACTGCGAGTTTTACGGGGTTAAAATTTGAGATTTTTCGCGCTATTGCTGGCTTTCTTTTTAAATTTAGCTTTGGCGGCGCAGGATTTTGCTTCGCAGCCTGAAAAATTTTCGGCGTCAAAGGGCAAAAATCTAAACAACACGGCTAGCACAGATGCCGCTAAACAAGACAAATTTGAGCTTTTAAAACTTAGCGAATACAAAGGCCAAAACGTCGGCGGTTGGCTAGCTAGCGAGAAACTCGACGGCGTGCGCGCCTACTGGGACGGGCGAAATTTGCGCTCGCGAAACGGTAAAATTTTAGCCGCACCGGAGGGCTGGAGCGCGCATTTTCCGCCTTTTGCGCTTGACGGCGAGCTTTACACCGCGCGGGGCGAATTTGAAAAAATCCAATCGACCGTGATGGATAAAATGCCCAGCGCCACAGCATGGAGCGAGGTTAAATTTTATATTTTCGACGTACCTGAGGCAGGCGGCGGGCTTTTAGAGCGGCTTAGCGAGCTTGAAAAATTTATCGCAAAGAACCCGCAAGCCGGGCAAAATTTAAAGATAATCAAGCAGGTAAAAGTAAAAGATAACGCCGAATTTGAGGCGTTTGCCGAGCAGATCGTCGCAAAAGGCGGCGAGGGCGCGGTCGCGCGAGAACCAAACGCGCCGTACGAGCGAAAACGAAGCAAAAACGCGCTGAAATACAAAAAATTTAAAGACGCTGAGTGCGAGGTGACGAAGGTAAACGCCGGCACTGGCAAATACGCCGGGCTCATGGGCTCGGTAACTTGCAAGGCGCTTAGCGCGGCTGGCGCAAACTCGGACGAGCAAAATGACGAGCTTTTACAACCCGCGCGCGGAGTAAAATTTAAGATTGGCTCGGGCTTTAGCGATCGTGACCGCGCAAACCCGCCTAAAATCGGCTCGATAATAACCTATAAATATCAAAATTTAACCGCAAAAGGGTTGCCGAGGTTTCCCGTATTTTTGCGGGTTAGAGAGGATTAAATTTGGCCGTTTCGGGCAAATTTGCCCGCTTGGTCGCTTTGAGGTCGGTGCCGTAAATTTACGCTCGGCGCGCGGTATGGCGGCTAAATTTAACGCTTGCGTTTTTTTGTATTTTACAAAACACTGCTCGTCAAGCCGAGTTAATTCTTTTTCTACTATTTGAAACAGTTGCGTCAAAAACCGTTCGTTTTACGCAGCTGTGGCTCTCTTGGGTAAATTTAACAGACGCATTGCTGCAAAAGTTTTCTATAAGTTTAATCTACATATAATACCAAAGCTATCTAAAATCGCTCATCTTTTAAGGAGAAAATTATGAAATATGTTTTGCTTAGTTTAATGGTTGCAAGTTTTGCTTTCGGTGTCGAAATAGATTGCAATAAAAAGACTCTTTGCAGTCATTTTAATAGTTGTGCAGAGGCTAAATGGTATTTGAAAAAATGCGGAAGATATGAGAATGGGGGCACTCAAAAAACCGACGGCGATAACGACGGCATACCTTGCGAAAAGCAATTATGCAAAATATTATGATAAATTTGTGCATAAAGCAGAAATAGGAATTGCATATGAAAATTTTAATAACAGGCGGAGCGGGCTACATCGGCTCTCACGTGTTAAAGGCTCTTTTAAAGCAGGGCGGGCACGAGATAACGGTCGTGGATAATCTCTGCAAAGGCACGACAAAGGCGCTTGACGCGCTTGAGAAAATCGGAAAATTTAAGTTCGTAAAGGCAAATTTAGAGGATGATTTGAGCGGGATTTTTGCGGAGGGCAAATTTGACGCGATTATCCATTTTGCCGCATTTATCGAGGTTTTTGAGAGTACGCAAGAGCCGCTAAAATACTATCTAAACAACACCGCAAACGTAGCTAAAATTTTAACCTATTGCAAAGAATACGGTGTAAATAAATTTATATTTAGCTCCACTGCAGCCGTTTACGGCGAGCCAGAAATCGGCGAGGTTGACGAACAAACCGCTGCAAATCCGATAAATCCGTACGGCCGAAGTAAGCTAATGAGCGAGTGGATCATCAAAGACTACGCCGCCTCAAATGAAAATTTCAAATTTGCGATTTTGCGGTACTTTAACGTCGCGGGCGCCGACGAGGAGGGGCTCATCGGGCAAAACTATCCAAATGCCACGCACTTAATCAAAGTCGCGACGCAGACGGCTCTTGGCAAACGCGAAAGCATGGGAATTTTCGGTAGCGACTATCCGACCGCAGACGGTACCTGCGTGAGGGACTATATCCACGTGAGCGACCTAGCCGACGCGCATCTAAGCGCGCTGGAGTACCTAAACGAGCATGAAAAAAGCGAGACCTTTAACGTCGGCTACGGCCGCGGCTTTAGCGTAAAAGAGGTTATAGAAACGGCTAAAAAAGTAAGCGGAATTGATTTTAAAGTGATTAGCGCGCCTCGCAGAGAGGGCGACCCCGCATGCCTCATCGCAAAGCCGGGAAAGATAAGAAATTTAACTAACTGGCGGCCTAAAAGAGAGGATCTCGCGCTCATCATAAAAACCGCGCTTGAGTGGGAGAAAAGGCTGTGAGGATCGCAGTCGTAGGCACGGGCTACGTAGGACTAGTTAGCGGCGCGTGCCTAGCTAAAATGGGCAACGACGTCATATGCGTGGACGTGGACGAAGTCAAGATAAATGCCCTAAATAACGGCATCATACCGATCTATGAGCCCGGACTTTCTGAAATCGTGGCCGAGTGCAGGGCAAACGGCGCGCTCAAATTTAGCGTCGATATAAAAGAAGCCTTGGCGCATGCTAGTGTGCTGTTTATCGCGGTGGGCACGCCTATGGGCGCGGACGGGCAGGCTGATCTGCGCTACGTGCTAGAGGTCGCAAAAAGCATCGGGCAAAATTTAACCTCGCCGCTAATAATCGTGGATAAATCAACCGTCCCCGTGGGCACGGCGCAAAAGGTTAGCGAGGTGATCGCTAGCGAGCTAAAAAAGAGAAACCTGGACGTCAAATTTGAAGTCGTCTCCAACCCCGAGTTTTTAAAAGAGGGCGCGGCGGTCGAGGACTTTTTAAAGCCCGATCGCGTCGTAGTCGGTGCTAGCAGCGAGTGGGGACAAAGCGTCATGCGCGAGCTTTACGCGCCCTTTATGAAAAATCACGATAGATTTATAGCTATGGACGTGAAATCGGCCGAGATGACCAAATACGCCGCAAACGCGATGCTAGCGACTAAAATCAGCTTTATAAACGAGATAGCGGGCATCTGCGAGCGTGTGGGAGCGGACGTAAATTTGGTGCGAAAAGGCATCGGCAGCGACTCTCGCATCGGTTATAGCTTTATATATCCTGGCTGCGGATACGGCGGCAGCTGCTTTCCAAAGGACGTCGAGGCGCTCATCTACACCGCTAGGCAAAACGGCTTTGAGCCGAAGGTTTTAAGCGCGGTGGAAGCTAGAAACGCGGCGCAAAAAACGGTGCTTTTTGAAAAAATTTCGGCATTTTTCGGCGGAAATTTGAGCGGCAAAACGGTGGCGATTTGGGGGCTGGCGTTTAAACCAAACACAGACGATATGCGCGAGGCTAGCTCGCTAGTACTCATAAAAGCGCTGGAAAATGCGGGTGCAAACGTCGTCGCCTACGATCCAAAGGCTGCAAACGAAGCCAAAAAATATCTACCTAACTCAAATTTAAAATTCGCCCCAAACAAATACGACGCGTTAAACGGAGCCGACGCGCTCGCGCTCGTGACCGAGTGGAGCGAATTTAGATCGCCTGATTTTATGGAGATGAAACAGCGGCTAAAAAACGCCGTGATCTTTGACGGGCGTAATCAATACGACGCCAAAAATCTGGCAAATTTAGGCTTTAAGTATTTCCAAATAGGAGTGAAATCATGAGGAAAATTTTACTTTTTATTGCGGCTTGCGTGCTGCCGTTTGCGCTTTTGGCTGGCGAAAATACGGCAAAAACCGAGGAAAATATTTTCGAGCTACCTATCTCAAAGATGCCGTCTGATTATTTTAAATACGAAGTCGCGTTTTTTAAAGAGATGCAAACCGACTGCAACTTCGCCTTTTTGCTAGGCGGAAAGCTCGAGGAAAAAGAGGACGCGCGCGGGATTTATTATGAATTTAGCGGCGGCGACGAGTTAGCACAAACGATGATGCTCTGCAAGGACGGAAAGAAAAAGAGGCGGGTTTATTATGAGC
>CAUQCZ010000021.1:0-11641 GCA_963516335.1 uncultured Campylobacter sp.
CGGTTAAATGCGCCCAGGTCAAGCTCTCCCACATCATAGTTTCGCGCCTTGATATTTGCGCCGACGAATACGCGCAGATCGCTCGCCTCGCAGCCAAACTCGCTTTTCATTAGTCTTACTGCATTCGTGCAAATTTTACCCGTTACGCCCGCTCTGCCCGCATGCACGGCGGCGACTACGCCCCTCCTCTCTTCCGCGATCAAAACGGGCGAACAGTCGGCGCCCAAAACGCAAAGCGTAATGCCTCTCAGCGCCGTTATCACGCCGTCGCAAGGCGGCAGCTCATCCTCTAAATCTCGCAAAATTTCCACGCGATTTGAGTGAATTTGACACATAAATTTTAGATTGCTAGGCGCTACACCGATTTGCTCGGCTAAAATTTCGCGATTTTTAGCTACGTTTGCGGGCAGGTCGCCTACGTGACCCGCTAAATTTAACCCCTCGTACGCGCCATCGCTTACTCCGCCAAATCTCGTCGTAAAGCCGAGTTTCAAGCGCTCGCTTTCAAAAACTACGTCTAAAATTTCCCGATTCATTTTCGCTAAATTTAACCCGTCAGGCCTAATAAAGGCTCGCGATATGCTGCGACTCGTCCCAACTGATCTCGCTTTTACTGCCGTTTTGGGCACCGCGGCCAAACTCCAGCTGCCTAGCTACGTAGCGCGCTAGCAGGTCGCTTTCTACGTTTACGCGGCGCCCAGGCTCAAACTCGCCGAACAAACTCTCGCGAAAAGTGATCGGGATGATCGTGAGGCGCACGCCTGCAGGCAAAACTTCGTTGATCGTGAGGCTCACGCCCTCGACTGCGATGCTGCCTTTGTTCGCCATCAAAGGCATGACGCTAGATGGCAAATTTATATAAAAATCAACCCCGTTTTCGCGCCGCTTTATACGCGCGACCTCACCGATAGCGTCTACGTGGCCTTGCAGCAGATGTCCGTCCACGCGGTCGGCTAAGCGCATCGCAGGCTCTATGTGCACGCGTTCGCGCAAATTTTCCGTCGCGATATGCGCTCTGGTCTCGGCGCTAAGCTCCACGCTAAAGCCGTCTGCGTGCAGCTGCGTCACGCTAAGACAAGCACCGTTTACCGCGACGCTATCGCCCAAATTCGGGCGGTATGCGGCTTTTAGTCGCAGGGTATTTTGCGAATAGCTCGCAACCTGCGCGATCTCTCTAATCAGTCCGTTAAACATTTTTAGCCTTTAAATTTTTAGCGATTTTAGCTATTTTAGGCTCATAAAAGGATAAATTTAGCCCAAATTTCTCGGCTAAAAAAGGCAAAGTAAAAACCGTAAAAACAGGCGCGCGGCGGTAAAATTTAGCGTAGGCGACTCAAAAGAAGGCGCTAGCTGGGGCAAATATGCGATAAATTTAAAGCCGCTAAACATAGCGCTCCGCGTTCGTTGCCGCCTATGGCGCGGGGAATCTAAGCTTGCAAAGCTAGAGAAAGCTACCTAGTTTGGGGGCATTTTAGCGGCAGACTTAATTTATCCGCTAAAAATCGCAAACCCCGTAAAATCCGCTTTTTAAGCCTACCGCGCTTATCGTTGGCGCTCTTTAGCTTTGCCGTTGGGGGCTTAAGCGTTTTGGGCTTTGCAAATTTTCTCAAAATATCATTTTAGGTAAAGCTTGCCGTCCTTTACGAGGCGGTTTTTTGCTGGGTTTTATCTAGAATCCTGCCTTTACGCGGTAAAATCGGCGCCGCAGTTTATACCCGCGATGCGTCAGGGAGGCTTAGCGCGGCTGTAAGCATAAATTTGATTTAAGGATTAATATTTTTATTTAAGGATACACAAATTCGTTCTTTTAACTAGTCTGCTTTTTAGCTTTAAGCGTCATTTACTCGCGGGATAATAAATTTTAATGTTATTTAATATTGCGTAGGCTAAAATACGAGTTTATTTAAGGTAAAAACGTGAAAAGATCAAGGTTAGGACTACTAGAAACGAACGTCGTCTCATCTTTAAGCAATGACGAAATCGCTAAATTTAACCGCCGCGTCCTAACTAAAGGTAGCACGGTTTATGCTGAAGGCATCAGCGTCGCGATATTTAAAAGCGGCTCCGGCAAGCTCGCGTTTTTCGAGGACGGCGAGGAATTTATCCTTTATAACCTACAAAAAGACAACATCACGATCCTAAGCGACGCCTGCGCGCTGGAGATTTTAGAGGATAGCGAAATTTACTTCATCGACGTGCGCGACGTCGGCGAACTGCTAAAAAACGAGCGTTTCGCAAAGGCCTATGCCGACTCGCTCGCAAACATCGCGCTTTTACAACACCAAATCATAAAATCCATACTCTTTGAAAGCGCCAAAGGCCGCATAGCAAACTTCCTCATCGAGCTTGCCGCGGAGCAAAATTTGACCCAAAACGGCTACAGATACGTCTTTTTACCGTTTTCGCTTAAGGTGCTTTCTAGTTTCGTGGGCTTAAAGCGACAAAGCGCCAGCACCGCATTTAACGAACTCATAAAAGAAGACGTCATCAGGCGCATCACGCCGCATGAAATTTTGATAATAGACTTTGAAAAGCTGCAAAAATATACGAATTAGATAAATTTAGCCGCTTGTTTCGGTTCTTTTGCCGATTTGCGGTTTAATATCAAATCGCCCTCGTATCGTCACGACAAGTGGTCCTTTGAAAGCCTTTGTTTATTTTTGATTTTTAATTATTTACTATTTAGAAGCGCTTACCGCTTAAGAAATTGCCGCAAATTTATAGGCGAGAGTTTTAGCGAATTTACTCCAAATTCTATTTTAGCCATTTTAGAAAACCGAGTGTAAAAACGCCGTAAGGATAAAATTTAATGCTAAATTTTAGTTTTATATTTTAAGTAAGTCTTTACCGTTTGAGCTATTTGGAAAAATCGGTCGCAAGCCTCTAGCGACAAAACCATGGAGCTAAATTTGCTAAAAGAATTTGGCCGCGTCCGTTTACCGAGCGGTTTTTGCCCTGTTTGGCCGTTTTTGGCTAATTTCAAAAACGCCTAACGAGGCGTGCAAATTTCATGCTTATATTTGATTTTTGCTCAAATTTAAACCGCATATCAAGCCCGTTAAGCTAGCTTTAGCCAAACATCAACGCAAGATAAATTTAAACCATTTACGATTTAAATTTATCCGCATTTATCATTATTGCCTAGTTTTTAAAATTTAGGCTCAAAACATGTAGCGGCGTCGCACGCTGGCGAGGGCTGGATTTACGAGCCTTATGTTTAAGCTATTTTCCGCCTTTTGCAGCATTAGATTTTTGCTCGGAGGCGTTTAAATCCTGGGCGCTACCTAACTTTTCGGCGCTGCGTAGAGGCTGAGCGATATTTTGTATCCCGCCGTTTAGGTCGATGCCGACTTGCTTCATTAGGTCGTCTATTATAGGTGCGTTTACTTTATAGTTTAAAGACGCGTTTACGATTTGATCGGATAGCGATGCGCCGGCGTTGCTAACTCCGCCGTTAGCATTTAAGCCCGCGCCGCTCTGATTTGCGCCGCCAAGACCCGCCATTTGCACGATTTTTATAGAGTCGATTTTCTCCGCCGGTTTTACGACCTGGGCGATGATTTGCGGCATAAACTCGATCAAGGCAAGCTTAAATCTATTTTCCAAAATTTCCGCAGAGACAATGTTTTCGGCATTATTTATCTCGGTTTTACCTTTAGCCTCGACTTCGTAGTTTAGCCTGTTGGCTTCAGCCGTTATCTTTATAGCTTCAGCTTCTGCGGTAGCCTTGATTTTTAGCGCTTCGCTCGCACCCATAGCTTTGATTTTAGCGGCTTCGGCTAGGTTTTCTTCTGCCTCTTTTTCGGCCTTTGCGGCGACGGTTTTTTCGATAGAGAGCTGCTCGGCCTCTTTTTGCGCTTCGATTAGCGCTAGCTTTTTAGCGCGCTCTGCTTGCTCGGTCTCGGATGATGTTTTGATCTTTTCAAAAGACGCGGCTTCTAGCGCCTTTTTCTCGTTGGCTAGCGTTTTAGCCGCGGCCTCTTCTTCGACTTTTTTAGCGATTTCTATATTTTTGCTCTGATTTGCCAGTTCGACGGCTTTTTCTTTATTGATCTCGGCTTCTCTGATGGCTCTTGCCTTTTCTATCTCGACGGTTTCGATGGCGCGAGCTTTATTTATCTGCGCTTCTTCGATAGCTTTGTTTGCTACGATCTTGGCTTCCTCGGCCTCTTTGCGCCTACTTTCAGCCTCTTTTGCCCTTAGCGCTTCTTGCTCGGCTTGGAAATTCGCTATCTTAGTTTGTTGCGTAGCCTCGGCCTCGGCTTGTTTTCTTTGGATTTCAAATTTCTCCGACTGCGTTTCGTAGTTTTTCTGCGCGATTTGCACCTCGGTCGAGCGCTCGATATCGTTTCGTAGCTTTTTACGCTCCTCGATAGTTTGCGTTAGGCTTGTTAAGCCCTCGGCGTCAAAGGCGTTGTTTTCGTTGAAAAACTCTTTTGCCGTTTGATCAAGCGACGTGAGAGAGACGGACTCTAGCTGAAGGCCGTTTTTAGATAGATCGGCTTCGATGGCGTTTTTGACCTGCGAGCTAAATTCATCTCTTTTTTCGTGCAGTTCTTTCATCTCCATCGAGCTTGCTACCGAGCGGAGCGTGGCTATGAGCTTGCCTTCTATCAGCCCTGTTAGCTCTCTTAGATCGACCGTCTTTTTACCCAGCGTCTGCGCCGCGCGCGAAATAGACTCTCTATCCTCGCCCACTCTGATGTAAAAATCAGCCGTGATATCTACGCGCATCCTGTCTTTGGTTATGAAGCTATCGCTTTTGGAGCGAGCTACCGTGACCTTCATCGACTGCATATTTATGTCGATATAATCATGCAGTATCGGCAGTATCAAAGCGCCGCCGTCTACGACGACCTTTTCGCCGCCAAATCCCGTTCGCACGAACGTAAGCTCCTTTGTCGTCTTTCGGTAAAGTCTTGAAAAAACAATACCTAAGATAACGATAGAAAATAGTCCTATGCCGACAAATACGGCTAAAGACGTCATCCCGTCAATATTCATACCACTCTCCTTTGATTAAATTTATGATTTTTTCCTGACGTAAAAGTTATTTTTATCGATTTTAACTATGAGCGCGACATCGCCTTTTACAAGCTCGTTTTCATCGGCAGCCCTTGCAAATACGAAACGCTCCTTGCCGTTTTTATCCGTGACCTTGACGTCTCCGCCTTGCTCTTTTGTGATTTTATAGTCCTTTACTTCGCATTCGCAGCCAAGAAGCTCCTTTTTGCTAAAAGCCGACGTTTGTACCTGAGGCAGGTACTTTGCCGCAAGCAAGCTAACCCACCTAGTCCAAGCTAAAGCGGCAAAAAACGAAACCGCGGCGATAACCGCGCTCATATACCATGCAGGCGAGGCGGAGCCGTAAAAAACGCTAACGACAAAAAGCCCGCAAGCTCCAAAACTCATAAGCAAAATCCCGAAAAAAAAGGTGCTAGGCACGCCGCCTTTGTTCGCCCACGCTAGCAGCTCGGTACCCGGAGCATCGATGCCCTCGGCTCCGTCAAACAGCCCGTTTAGCGGCTCAAGCACCGAAAATCCAGTCATCATCAAAATAACCTCAAGCAAGGCAAAAACTACGACGATAACCAGCGGAACGGAAAATATAAGATTGTTGCCAAGAAGCTCTAAAATTTGATCCATTTTTTACCTTTTTTTTAAATTTTGTCGCTTGCGAGATCAAATTTGACCTTAGCTCCGCTTTATTCTATGCTATACACGTCGCTTTGCTCGATTTTTTCTAGCTTATTTACCTTGCTTTCTAGCGTCTTGCTCATCTGCGCGATTTTAGCGATATTTTCCTTCATCTTCGGCAGCGCTTCGTTTTTGAAATTTTCTATCTTATCTAGCGAATCTATCATTAAATTTATCGCTTTTTCGAGGCTCTCGTTATCTAGCGCGCCGCCTGCGACCTTTGCCATCACGTCTGTTGCCGTATCGTTTACGTCCTGCGCGTTTTTTAGGATAACGTCGCTAGCTAGCTTGTCCATTTCAGAAACCGCTTTTAGCTGCATTTTGCCTTCCTGCGCTGCGCTTGCGATGTAGACGTTGGTTTTTAGCGCGGTGATGCTAGTTGTTATCGTGTTTTGCGTGGCGAAACTCAAAAGCGAGTTATTGTGCTTGATAGTAGCGTAGTTTGCGAGGCTTTGCTGCATCACGACTAGCACTTGACGCAAATTTTGCAGATGCATACGGATGTAAAATAGCGCCTCTTCGAGAAGAAATTTTTTCTGCTCTTCATCCGTTTGATTTGCCGCTAAATTTTCGATAAGCTCGTCTGTTTTGCTTAAAATTTCTATCTTGCCTTTTAAGCTTTCGATGATGAGCGAGAGTTCCTTTTGTTTTTCAGATATTTCGGCGTTTCTAGCTTCTAAAACATTTATCGAGTGCTTTAAATTTGCTGTGATTTCTTCAAACAAGCTTGACACGCTTTGATATTTGCTAGCCAGCTCGGCGGCCAGGTCTTTGCCGAGTAAGAAATTTATAAATTTCGCGCCCAGTCCGCCCTCTTTTATCTTATCGCTTGCTTTTATGAGCTCGGCGGAGTATTTTTTGACCGACTTTAGCGACTCGCCGACCGAGCTTCCCACGCTTTGGCTCATACTAAGCAGGTCGCCGACCTTCATGTCCATATCGCCGTTTAGCTTCTCAAACTCGCCCAGCTCGTCTTTACCGAACGACACGATAAATTCTTTGGGATCGGTAAATTCTTTCCTTTTTTCGATAAGTAGAGTGACGACGTCTTGGGGCGTTTTAGCGATTTGATTCAAAGCTTGTCCTTTGCTTAAATTTGAGAGTATTATAACTAAATTTGTGCGCTTTTTACAGGCTTGATAATAAACTTCTGTGCTTTATTAGCATAATTTACGATTAAATTTAGTAAAATCGGCAGAAATATTCCAGACGGATTGTGTGTAGTTTAAATAGTTTGCGGCGGATATGACGGGAGCGGACTGGTCGTCCATGACCCGAGTATCCTAGCCGAAAACTATTTAAAATCCAGCCGAGCCGGGGAATCAAAAAGGAAAGAAAATGAAAGAATTTATGAGTTACGAGGCCTCTCTTGAAATTTTACGCTCTACGCTGGCTCCATGGGACCGCGTAGAAAAGGTCACTCTCACGCAGGCGCTTGATCGCCGTATCGCCGTAGATATCGCGGCGCAGGATAACCACCCGGAGCGTCCCGTCTCGGCGATGGACGGCTACGCGTTTGCGTGGCAAGAGGGCCTAAGCGAGCTAGATCTCATCACCGATCTACCCGCAGGTAGCGACAAAGGACTGAAGGTAGAAGGCGTAAAATGCGTCAAAACCTTCACCGGCTCGCTAATGAGCGAGGGCACCGATACGCTAATCCCCGTCGAAAACGTCGAGGTATCAGGCGGCAAGATCCTCATCAAAAAAACAGTGCCAAAGGGCTTTGCCGTGCGCGAAGTCGGCGAAAGCTACAAAAAAGGCGAAATCCTAATCAAAAAAGGCGCGACGATAGGCTACGCCGAGACAGCGCTGCTAGCCGAGCTTGGGATCTTTAACGTTAGCGTATTCGTGCGACCTAGAGTCGCGGTACTAGCGACGGGAAGCGAGATAAAAGACCTCGGAGAGCCGCTAGAAAACGCAGCGCAAATCCACAGCTCAAATCACGTAGGCATCGCAGCCATGGTGCGCAAGATGGGCGGCGAACCCGTGCTGTGTGAGATAGTGCGCGACCGCGCCGAGCTTGTAAAAGACGCCATCGTCCGCGCGCTAAAATCAGCCGACGTGCTCGTCACCACGGGCGGCATCAGTATGGGCGACTACGACTTCGTCAAGGGCGCGCTGGGCGAAAATTTCGACATTATAATAGACGGCGCCGCGATCAAACCGGGCCGCCATATCAAGGTCGCAAAAGCTGGAGAAAAATACATTTTTGCGCTGCCTGGCTTCCCGTACTCGGCGATGGTGATGTGCGTGCTCTACGTGCGCGTGCTGCTAAACGCGTGGTTTGGCGCTAGCGAGCCTAAAATCACGGCGATCATGGACGAGGACTACAAAAAGCGCTCGCCGTTTTTGGAGTTTACGGCGGTAAATTTAGTAAATCGCGATGGCAAAATTTACGTAAATTTGGACGGCAAGAAGCTCGGCAGCTCGGCGATCGTAAACAACCTAACAAACGATGCCGCGCTTTTAATCATCCCGAAAGAGACCGAATTTATCGCAAAGGGCGAGATAGTCGAAGTGCTGAAAATGGTCTAAATTTGAGTAAATTTAGCTTTTGCGGCTAGGATACAGAGCATATAAACGCGCAGGCGCCAAGGCAAAAAACCGGGCATAAATTTGACGCGATTTTGTAAAACGCAAGCGTAAATTTAACGCAAACGAAAGGTAAAAATGAAAGAGCAGATAAACCGCATCAAAGAAAAGCTAAAAATAGCTAAAAAAGCGGATAAAAAACTAAAAATTTTCGGCGCAAGCAACCACAAATACACCCTCAAAGCGCCGATAGAAGAAAAGAAATTAGCCGCACTAGAGAAAAAATACGGCGTAAGCTTGCCAGCCCATTTTAGAGCCTTTTTGCTAGAGATCGCTGACGGCGGAGGCGGCTTTGACGGTAGCGCGCCTGGGCCTTTTTACGGCATCTACCCCATAAAAGACGCGCTAAAATTTAGCGCGCCGTATCTAGCAAATCCCTGCCTTTTACGCCCCAAGATGAGCGATGAGCAGTGGAGAGCTATAGGAGGCTTTGCGTACGAGCAAGAGTGCGGTGACGAAGAAAGCAAAGAAGAAAAAATCCTGGGCGGCGTGCTACTAATCGGCACGCAAGGCTGCAGCTTTGAAACCGCTATCGTGATAGAGGGCGAGTTTCGCGGACGGATAGTAAATTTAGACTTTGACCTAGATAAGCCCGTTTTTGCATTTGAGTCAAATTTCCTAGACTGGTACGAAAGGTGGCTAGACGAGGCGATATCAGGCGAGCTAAAAGACGGCGGCGGCGGGTTTGGCTACTATATGGGCGGCAGCGCAGGCGAGCTTTTGCAAATTTACGAAGAGGCGCGAAACAGGGGCGATACGGAGCTAAAAAACGACTGCCTTGATGCTTTGATGCGCAAAGCTCCTCGCTTTGAGACGCAAATTTTAGATAAGATAGAAAGTTTTATCAAAAACGAGGCGTATAGCGAGGATTTTGCGAAGCTTACTAGTATCTTATGCGCAAACGATTTTGCGCGGGGTAAAGCCTATCTAGCGCGTCTTGCGCAGATTGATTATCTATTTTTTTTACAAATCATCCACTGGTGGGCAAAGGACAAAAAGGCCGCTAGCAGGGAGTTTATGTCCGTAGCGGACGAAAACGCCGCGCAAATCCTAAATCAAAAGGACGAAGAGCGAGCGGCGCAGACGTTTAGATTTTATACGTATTTGCTAGAAAACGCCAAGCTTGACTACGGAGCTAAGATCGAGCATTTTGCGACTAGTTCTAATTATTCCATTCGCGCTACGTGCTTTTATGCGCTAGGGCAGCTGAAAAATAAAAGCAAATATCTAAAAACGCTGATTTTAGGACTAAGCGACGAGGAGTCCTACGTCGTGATGACCGCCTTGCAAGCCGTGTGCGGACTAACGGACGAGCGGCTACTACCTCATCTAAAAGCCATCGCGCAGCGCTTTTTAAAAGACGACGAAAACTTCGTGGTTACAAATCTAAATCGCGTGCTAGAGCCATACGGTTTAGATAATAAAAAGATAAAAAAGATGGAATTTAAAGCCGAAATTTAAGGGAAAAAATGGATGAAATTTTAGAAAAAATTTACGCGATAGAAGGCCTTGGGGAGCTAGAAAATTTTTTGCGCGAAAAGGGCTTAAATTTAATGCGCGAGCCTCTGCTGGCGGAATTTGACCGATACGCCTTTTATCAAAACGCCATCGAGTGGAACAAAGCCGTAAAAATCTGCGAATGCCTAGCGATAACGGGCTGGGGCGAGCGCGAGAGCCTAGAAGCTCTTCGCGGTAGATATTTTAACGGGCAGTATATGACTTATTTTTTAAACGCTAGCGGCGAACCGCGCTTTGTAGAGGCGCACTGGTCAAAGCGCAAAACGGGGCTAAGCATGCAAGATAACGAGACGTTTTTTAACCCTAGTCCGGACGATAACGGCAAAACGCTAAAACGCCCCGTAAAAGAGCAAATCCAAGACGTCAAGCTAGCTAGCCAGCGCAACTGGATACCCAAAAATCCCGTCCGCGTCTCAATCGGCATCAAAAACTGCTACGAGAACTCGCGCGCGGTGATAGATAGCCTGTTTAAGGAGCTCCAGCCCGCGCTAAACGCCAAAATGAGGCCTAAAATTTACGGCAGCGAGATAAACTATATAAATTTAGACTGCTCGTTTAGTTTTGACGACGAGTACTGCCGCACGAACTACATCATAGCGCCGGATGAGCCGCGCCTAAGCTCGCAGCGCGCCTGGGAGCTACTGCGCGAGATGATGAGCGAAGAGGAGCGCAGAGAGGGCGGCTACTATCTGCGAAATAGATTCGAGTATGCGCCGTTTAGAAAAGATACGGGCAAAACGGGCGCGCAGATATATTTTGAGCGCGAGTTTAGCGAGCTGTCGCACGCAGAGCAAAAGCAAAAAATAAGCGAGTATTTTTTAACGGCGCTAAAGCAGATCGCGCGCAAACAAAGCAAGCTAAAATACGACTTTAAGACGATGATAGACGATTTTAGTAAAATTTTAGGCGAATGGACGGCGGCTGAAATTTAGCAGCCGATTTTAAATCAAAACGGGTAAATTTAGACGCTTTTGCTTACTTTAGGATTTGAGTTTATATTCTCTCGCGTTTTGATTAAATTTAGCGATATTTAACCGATTTAGGTATTTTAATCAAACGATAAACAAAAAGTAATACTTTAACCTGATTTTTGCTATAATAGACCTTTAAATTTTAACGAAAAGCAACTATCTTGAACGAGCAAATAATATATTTTTTTAGAAAAAAGCCTTATTTTTTCTATTCGTTTTTTCCGATCTTCGGCGCTTTATATAGCTTTGTATTGGCGATTTTATTTTTAAAATGGTCGCCTTTTAAAACGGATATTTTTATCGTACTATTTTTTCTTAGCGCGCTTTGGTTTGCGGCGTTTTATCTTAGCTACGCAAAAACCCTACCTACCTATAAATTTGAAAGAGAAAAGGAAAAATTTACGCTTTTAGAGGCTAGGGTCATTTCTGATTTTAGCCTGAGCGATAGAGAAAATATTTTTAAAAAGATAGAAGCGGTGCGGGTTTTCGTTAGAAAGATATTTTCAGACCAAAGCTTAGTTTCGGTTAAAATTTTAAGCCTGATAAACAAAACTCTATTTTTATACGTCGAAAATTTAAGCATAATAAAAAGTCTAAACGCAGGGCTTAGCGCGGTAACTGGCGAAACTAAAAAAGAGCAAATCGTAAAAAAAGCTCAAGCATACGAATCCGCAAACATTATGCTTTTAGAATACCTAGATAGCTACATAAGTGAGCTAGCGGCAAACAACCGAAACGATAAAGAGACCGCGTCCGTGCGAAACGAACTTGAGCGCATGCTGGTCTTATTAAAAAATATTAACAAAAAATAAGGAGAGAGCCGTGGAAAAAACGGGGCGAGAGATACTAACGGACTACATAAA
>CAUQCZ010000022.1:0-11466 GCA_963516335.1 uncultured Campylobacter sp.
GAGTGATACGGTGTTGTAAAACTCTTAATTTTAAAAAATTAACGCAAATTTACCGCATTTGGCGGATGTTCCTTGAATTAACATGTGGTATTGCAGCCAGTACAAGAGCGCTATCAAAGCGCGTTGCACAAAATCTCTTTGTGCTAGTCATAGCACTTATCTCAAATCTACCGTCAAATTAGCAAGCCGTCTAATCTCCTATACATATTCTACTGGGTTTATGTGCCACCATTGCCTCGCCGTCTTTGTTTCTCCGCCAAAGTTTTGCCCTCCTTTTGCAGATAGTTATATTGCGAGTGTGTTGGTTGTGGCATATTTTGTGGTTCGCATGTTGCTTGGATTTTGACTGAAGTTTGTTATGCTATAGTTGGGTTGCTTAAAAAATGTAGATCGGATTCTTAAATCAGATGTTTTTAGCCTACGGCGGTTATTTAAAAGTATATAAATACCAAAAAATTATTGGATTCAAATATCCGACCTATATAGATTTAGGCCGGTATAAAAATAATCAGGTAAGTTGAATTAAGATAAAGCCCCTTAATTCAACCCAATCTCGCAGCTCTTATCAATCAAGATGATGCTCTAGTAATATTTTCAGGCGTCATTTTAAAACCGCTTTGGTTTAATCTCTCTACAAGCCTTGGAACAGTCTCTTTTACGTGTTCATTAAAAGATATATATAAAATTCCACTCGCATCGGATGGGACATCTAAATCCCCTTTCTTTAAAATTGCGACTCTGCTTCTACCAATAGACGATAGCAACATTCCCATTTCTAGAACAACATTTTGTCTAGCTCTAGGCTTTGCATCCTCTGATCTTGAGCTTTTAGGATACCCCATGTCATCAGGAGTCAATAGAACAATCCCAAAAGTAACCTCAGAAGGGTTCTGCCCAATTTCTTTTTCCAGGGCTTCAATGATAGTTAACCCTCCACCGCTGGTATTTTGTAATACAAAAGGTTCAATTCCTAATCTGTGAAGAATCAGTTCCAGCTGTTCCCTTGCCGTATTGTCATGGCCATGAACAACAAAAACTTTTCCCTTAGCTTCTACTTGAGCAGGAGTTATAGACTCGCCAATAATTTCATTTGATTTGTTATCACATAATCCTTGAATAAAACAAGACAACTTATCATCTGCTTTTCCTTGCAAATTAACACTTCCCTTGCTAGGCCAAAAATTTAATATAGAACCATTTGGGAATCTAAAACAATATCCACCATTTTTTTGTTCTTCATTATAATTAGAAAAACCTCCTTTGCTCAACTGGTTTTTTAAGTTATCAATATTCCCTGAAAATTTCATTTTTATTTAATCTCCTTAACTATAAAATTAGATGTATATTAAATAACCTATTATTGACTGAAATTTAGCTTTACTATCCAATTCAACCCCATTTTTACAGCTCCTGCTAAAAAATCTCCACTAGCAATCAGGCTTTTTTGGGGTTTACTAAACCTACAATACTGAGCAACAATGCTTTTTTGGTGAGCCTATTTCACCTTCATCTTTTAGGGCATTTATCGCTTTTTACCCTCTTTTTTGTCAGCATTTCGCGCCTAGGCTATCCTACCTGCGGAAGTTCTAGGATTTGTTCTTTTATTTTTACTCCTTTTGATTAAACTTAAGATGACATTATAGCAAAATGGGCCTTAAGTGACTTGGTAAAAGTTGTTTAGCAGATATAAATTAGACGGTGGGCGAGAGATTAAATACAATGTTTTAAATTTCTATTTAATTTTGTTCACGCAGTTTTCTCTGGATGCGACGTAAAATTTGTATTCTTTGATAGCGAGTACATAGGTGTCGCTTACACCTTCAAAGCTATAAACCTCCATGATCTTTCTCATTCAAGAATAGAGTTTTATTACTTCAAGAGCAGGTAAACAAACTTGTTTTGCGATCCTACCCATAACGTAGCAATCGTTTGTATCTCTGTCCAGTCCTCTGTGTCGAGAGCTTCGTCGAGATCAGGTGCGTGTGACAAAGTAGCGACCTTTTAAAATTAAGCGTAAAATTTTTGTATCCGTCGCTCAGATAGCATCACGTTTTGTTTGTATTATTTTTGCTTTGATTTTTGCTGACGGTGTGAAAATTCATGGGCTTTTATGGCTAAGTGGGTTTATGTTAAATCCTTTTAAAAATCCGCCATTCGTTTCGCAGGGTTAAATTTGAGCGCATCAAAAAGTACTTTTGTCTGCCTGTCCTGTTGCGTAGACAAAAATTGCTATTTAATTTACCCCAGTTTTTTGCCCAGTATCGTTAGGCTTTCCGGTTTGCCGCCCATATCGCAGACTTTGGGCGGTTCGCCCCAGCGCGTAAAGCCGAATTTCGCAAACAAATTTAGGCTAGCGACGTTGCTAGAAAATATCAGCGCGACGACGTTTTTGATGCCAAATTCGGGTGCGCGTTCAAGCATAAAATTTACTAGCCGCCAGCCCAGTCCTTTGCCGCGAGCTTCGGGTGCTGCGTAGACGCTGATCTCGGCCGTGATGTGGTAGCCCTCGCGCGGATGATAGTCGCTGAGGCTGCCCCAGGCTAAGATTTTGCCTTTTTGGTTTGCGGCGCCTATCTTTTGCGCGCCGAGATTTTTGCCGTTTGAGCCAAATTTTCTCTCGCAGTCAGCTTCGCCGTCTTTGTTCGTCAAATTTTCCTCGCAAAGCTCGCGTAGCACGTATATCGGGCGATTTGCCGCCTCATGCGCGTCAAACCACGCTTCGCGCTCCTCTATGTCTACCGGATGCAGCGCGGCCGTGGCGTTTTGCTCCAAAACGCTCGCGTTATAAATGCGCGTGATAGCGGCTAGACCAGCATTGACCGCGCGCGAGATTTCGTATTTTGCGTCGGCGGCTTTTTCTTGCATCTTGAGGCCTTTTGTTAAATTTAACCGATTTTACGCCAAATTTGATTAAAAACAGCAACAAAAATGTCAAATTTGAACGTCGATAAAGGTGCTAGTCTATCCGCCGCAAAAAGCAAAATTTGCGCCCAAAGGCGAAATCGCCGCAAATTTGAGTTATAATCTATTTTTAAATTTAACCTTGGATAAAGATTTGAAAATAGCTTTTTTTGACTCGGGTATCGGCGGGCTTAGCGTGCTTGCCGAGGCTTTAGTGCGGTTTAGCGGGGCGGAGTTTTTGTATTTTGCCGACGAGGATCACGTCCCCTACGGCACGAAAAGTAGGGCCCAGATCGTGCGCCTGAGCCTTGATGCGGTCGGGTTTTTGGTCTCGTGCGGCGCGGAGGCGATCGTCGTTGCTTGCAACACCGCCACGAGCGCGGCCATCTCGGAGATTCGCGGCGCATTTAGCGTGCCGGTTATCGGCATGGAGCCCGCCGTCAAGCTAGCTGCGGATAGCTTTGGCACGCGTCCGACGCTACTCATCGCCACGCCACTAACGATCGCCGGCGAAAAGCTCGCGCGCCTCGTGGGGCGGCTGGAGTGCGAGACGTGGAGCCTGCCGCTGCCTCGCCTTGTGGAGTTTGCGCAGGATTTGGAGTTTGATTCGCCTGCGGTTCGGGCGTATCTGCGGGAGGAGCTAGCTGAATTTGAGCTTGAGCGTCTTGGTTCGCTCGTGCTTGGTTGCACGCATTTTAACTATTTCAAGGACGTTTTGCGCGAAATTTTGCCGTCTCACGTGCGCATCATCGACGGCATCGACGGCACGCTAAACCGCCTTGCAAGCGAGCTAGGTGGAGGGCTAAAGCTTGCGCGCGGCGAGGATTCGTCGGTGCAAACGGCTAAATTTAACGCGGACAGCGGCGTAGAATTCGATACGAATTCATCGGTGCAAGCCGGCAAATTTGACGCGGAAGGACGAAGCGCGGACGGCGGACAGAGCGTAATAGACAAGAGCAGGGAGGACGAGGGGAGCGATGAAAGCGCGAGCAGCGAACAAGGCGCAGAAGGGGGCAACGAAAGCTGCGTCGGCAAAAACAATGCAGGATGGTGCGGCGAGAGCGGCGGCAAAATTTACTATCCAAACGGCAACAGCGTGGAGTATTTTTATTCAAAAAGAGCGCTAGATGCGGCGCAACTTGAGCGGATAGAAATATTTTTAAAGCGGCTTGAAAAGATGCGGGAGATTAAGTAGCACCGCACCAGCCGCGCGCCGCTTTGCGTAAGTAAAAGCGCGGTAAAAAGCAGATTTGCGCGCAAATTTGATTCGGGCGGCGATGTAAATCGGCGTCAAAAGCTACCTTAAATTTACTACAAAAAAACATCTAACCCAAAATCCATAAAAAGCAAACGCGGTTAAATTTGCCGCTTTTAAAGCAAATCAAAAAACAGCAGCTAAAGCGGTAAATTTAAAATCTATCGTTTAAATTTAGCATTCGGCGGATTTTACGGCTCGTATCCGCCTGGCAAAATATATAAAACGCCCGCCCGCCGCCTCAAACGGCTAGCCGCAAGCGTTTAAAAGAGCCGTTACGCTAGCTAAATTTTACTTTTTGGCTTGCATATATACCGGCTCTAGCTTCGCCGCGACCTCGCGCAGATCGGCTATACGGCTCTCGTTTGAGGGGTGGGTGCTTAGTATCTCCGGCACGCTACCGCCGCTTTTTTTGGACATTTTTACCCAGACGTTTACCGCCTCTTTAGGATCGTAGCCCGCGCGCGCCATCAGCTCCGTGCCGATGTGGTCGGCTTCGCGCTCGTGAGAGCGAGAAAACGGTAGCGAGATGGTGTACTGAGCGGCCATATTTATGGCGCCGGTAGCTAGGTCGCCTAGTCCCGCAGCTTGCGAAACGGCAAAAATTCCGACGTTTGTGAGCATATCGGAGCTAGCCTGCTCGCGGCTATGCTCGCGCAGCGCGTGCGCGATCTCGTGCCCCATAACCGCGGCTAGTTCGCCGTTTGTTAGCGAGAGGTTTTTTATGATGCCGCTATAAACGACTATGCGGCCGCCCGGCATACACCACGCGTTTATCGTATTTTCATCGATGACGTTTACTTCCCATTTCCACTTTAGCGCGTCTTCTCTAAAGACCCCGACCTGCGCGATTAGGCGTTTGGCGACGTCTTGCACTCTTTTTGTCATCACGGGGTCGATGTTTAGCGCGCCTTTTTGACGCGCTCCGCTAAGAGTCTGTACGTAGGCTTTGGCTGCGGCTTCGTTCATCTCTTGTTCGCTGACTAGAAACATCTGGCGTCTGTTTTCGCCCAGCGCTCCGCCGCTAGTGGAGCTAGTAAAGCAGCCCGTTAGTAGAGTGGCCGCAAATATCGTGGAGAGGATAAATTTTTTCATCATTTTTATTCCTTTTATAAATTTTGGGGTAATTATATATTTAAACTGCTATAAATTCGTAAATAGGCGTTTAAATTTAGCTTAAAATAGGCGTAACGATGAAAAGGTCGGCCCCGGCGGCGGGTTTGCCTGCTAAATTTATAAAACTTCTACGCCGATAAATTTGCGTCCAAATTTCAAGCGTCCTTGGCGCTTAGCTCGCAGGCATTTTGGCAAGCGCGCCGTCTTTGCGCGTAAATTTAAGGCAAAGGCGCGCAGGCTAGATGAAAATCCGTCTGCAAAAAAATGGAAGGGCGAAAAAGCGAAAAAGGCAAAAAGCGGGGTTAGTCAAGCGCGGTAAATTTACTAATTTGCGCGCCGAATTTATATGTTCGGCCTTATCGCCGCCGGTAAATTTAGCGTCCAAGATATCTAAACCTCGCATCTAGTTAACGAAATTTACGTCAAAAATCGCCGCCGCGGGTAACTTCGCGGATAAGCAAGCCCGGCGTAGTTAAATTTGCTCGCGTTAGACGGCGGTTTTAATTTATGATTAACGCATCGCAAAATGCCGCTGCTAGGCGCTAAACTCTACCAGCGCTAAATATATCGCAAAGGCTGCGATCGTGATCGCCCAGTAGGCGAATATATCAAGCCCCAGCCCCTCGTTGTTCTCGTTTTTCGTGCCTTTGTAGCCGATGTTAGTTTCAAATTCTTTCAAGCGCTTATGGATGGAGCGTAGCTCGGTTATGGTCGTCCAGTTTCTTATAAATATCGACAAGCTCTCGCGCACCTTGGAAAAGGCGTTTACGACTTGCATCATCACGCCTAGCGTTATCGCGCCCGTTAGCACGCTAGGGCCTAGGGCCATGAGCGGGACGATGATCATACTTTGCGAGAAAAAGTATTTCCAAACGTCGAAATATCCATAGTGCAAAAATAGCCTGCCAAAGTTAAATTTTATCTTTTTAAAAAGCTCTTCTAGTTTGCGCGTATCGCCGTAGTTTTGCTTGTCGTCCTCGGCGTAGACGAGCTCTTTTCTAAATGCGGCTTCTACTTTTTGGTTGTTGTACTCAAGGCCTGGTAGCTTGATGCCCACAAACCACGAGACGACTAGGCCTCCTGCGCTGGTAGCTACCGCGATCCACACGAGCGAACCCGCGACGCCCTCCATAAAGGGCACTTTTACCTGCGCGCTAAGAACCCAGAGTATAGGCACGAAAGCCGCTAGCGTCATAACCGCGTCTACTACCGTAACGCCTAAATCCTCGACTATCTTAGCAAAGCGGTAGATGTCCTCCTGGATACGCTGCGAGCTACCCTCGACGTCGCGCGGCGTCTTTTTCCAGTAGGCGATGTAGCTAAAGGTCATAGCCTCTCGCCACCTAAACGTCCAAACGCGCGTAAAGTACGATATCGCCGTACCCAGTAGCACGAAAGGAAACGCTAGCGCGGCAAAAATCTTAATCGCCGTCCAAAAGTCGTCTACCGTGTGGTTTTTGACGTCTTGCAAAATATCGTAGAAGTCCTTGTACCATTCATTTATCGCGACCGTTAGCTGTACTTGCGCGTATGTGCAAGCCAGTATCAAAATCGCTCCCAGATGCGCCCACGCAGCCCATTTTTTGCTCGCGAAAAACGACGAAAACATCGATTTGCCTTTTAAATTTGAGATTTGCTAAAAAAGTATAAATTTACTCGCCGAAGGGCAAAATCTTAGTCCGCCGCGATCGCCCGAGGCGGGTCTTGGCTAGTGCCTTGACTGCAAAAATACAAAGTAGTATAACCGCAACCGAGATTTATGAAGCATTAAATTTACCTCCGTTTTGGGGCAAATTTGAGCCTGAGGCTGCAACGCTTCGGCTTAACCTCGGGGCAATTATACTAAAAAATACGAAAATCTTCCTGATTTATCTTTTTGCGCGCGGCTTTATCCGTAGCGGCGAAATTTGAAGCAGATAAATTTGAGCTTTGGGTTAAATTTGATTCAAGGCAAAATTTGCGCGAAAGAGTGGTTTAAAAACGGAATTTAGAAAATAAAAGAGATAAACCCCGAAAGGTCGGGGTTTATCGCGGAGATTAGAGGGTTATCTGGAGGGTGTCAACCGTGTTATCCCCATTCGTATCCACATTGGAAATTCTGGCATTATCCAGATTTACTGTGCCGGCTAGTTTTACTATGTAGTCGCCTGTGGTTATTCCAGCAGTACCATCTGCCCTTACGAGGTACGTGTCGGTCGAGTTGCTGTCCGGATCGGTGTAGGTAAAGTAGGCTAGTTTGTCTTGTCCGCCTGCCGCGTCTAGAGCTCTGGATAGGTTGTTTGCAAAGTCTAGAGAGCCTGAAGCTTCGTATTTTACGATGCTAGTCGGCGGAGTTGCGACATGTGCGCCTAGATGCAGTTTGTCGCCTGCAGAGAAGTCCTTTATAGTCGCTACTTTTGACGCAGGGAACGCCGCCGTATCTCCTAGCGTTCCCACTTTAAACGTATCGTTTCCGGCTCCGCCGGTTATGTTAGCGCCTGATTTTCCCGCGACGGTTATAGTATCGTCTTTTGCTCCGCCTTTGATAACGGCTTTATCTGCTAGATGAGCCGTACCGTCAAACGTAAATTTACCCTCTAGCGCGCTTGCGTCTAAGGTTTTTACTTTCGTAGCCGTAGCGTCTAGGGTTAGTACGGTATCAGCATCGCCCTTTACGGTTATAGCTTTTAGGGCATCTGCTGCCGCAGCACCGGTTTTTAGAATGATTTTATTTGTTAGTCCGGACGTTTTAGCTTCATTTGTTTTTGAGGTAATATTTACCGTTTCTATGTTTTCTACGATGATATTTCCTGCGTTTGCTATACCGGCGGTAGGATTGTCTTTAGGGTCTAGAACCAAATTTACCGTATCGTCTGTGCCCGTGTCCGCATCTTTTACGCCTAGAGTTAGATTCTTGTTTGCAGCTAGAGCCACCTTCTCAAGAGTTATGGTAGAGTTATTGGCTAGTTTTGTTATAGATTTAGACTCTGAGCCGTCTGCTAGAGTGATGTTGGTAAAGCCGTTCCATTTAGACATATCTATGTTGTGAGCTAACGTATTGGATATCTTCAATCCTTCAAAGTTGTTAAATGTCACTTTATCGCCTGCGCCGTCTTCTGCTGTATTTGAAGTTACCGATACCAAGTCTGTTCCGGCTCCGCCGTCGATAGTTTGTTTGCTGGCGGTAGCCGTTAGAGCGACTACGTCGTCACCGCTACCTAGTTTTACGGTAGAGTTTTCTACGTTACCGACTTTAATCTCTGCAAAATTTCCGGTAAATGCGCTAGCGTCGATGTTTGCAAGTTTTGTTTGTGCGCTAAAATCAGCGGTTAAATTTTTAGCGTCTCCGTCGATGACGGCTTTTACTAGCTTATCGGTCGCGCCGCTATAAGTAAAGAATGCTTTTTTATCGGCTTTTGCGTGTAGAGTTAGATTTTTCGCGTTAGCTGCCGCTAGAGCTGCCGTTAATTGAGCATTCACATCGCCTTCTTTAAATTTATAGTTCATACTAAAATCAACGTTTTCTACATCGGTAGAGATATTAAACGTAGCAAAATCAACATCGGTTACGCTTATTTTAGTAGCTTTAGCTACGGCTACGGCAGCTGCTAGCTTTAGGCTAGATAGGGTTACCTCTGTAGCTTCGGCTAATGGATGCGATGCCGCAATGGTAAGCGTATTGACTTTATCGTTTAGATTTATATCTACTTTCGTAGCTTTATCTGCGGTTATGTTTGCGTTACCTTTAGCTTTTATGATTACTTCTTTTACTTTTTCTGCGGTTAGAGTTGCGCCCGCACCGGCTTCGATAGAGACCTTATCTACCAGTTTATCTGCCGTTACGGTTACCGCTGCAGACGATGATTTGGCGGTTATTTCTTTCGTTGCTTCGTTTGCCGTTAGATTAACCGCTCCAGTGGTATCAATCGTTACTTTTTCTTTCGTATCCGTAGTGGTAGTTACCGCGCCGATGGTTTGGATGCTTAGGTTGTCTAGACCTTTGTTTACGGTAAATGAGCTTGCAGTAAAGGCGACTTCTGATCTGATATTTAGATTTTCGATATTGCTCACGCCTCTCATAGCCGTTTCTATCGCACTCATTTCTACGCTACCGCTATCGCCACCGTTTTTTTGTACGGTTAAATTTAACGTGTCTTTACCCGCTTTACCGTCTATCGTATCAAGAGGCGATAACGTCGATGTTTTTGCGCCGTTGCCTACGTAGTAAACGCCGTTAAACGTATCGTCGCCGTCGGTGCCTACGATATTATCCGTTTCTGCGGTTAAATTTTTATTGGTGCTAGGAGTTTGTCCGCTAGCTAGTTGGTCGACTTTTGCTTTTTGCTCTTCTAAATTTGTATCAGTCGTGCCTCTTATTATAGCTTGAAACGGCTCGTAGTCGTAGGTGCCGTCGTCTCTTTGAGCGATGTCTGCTATCTTTTCGGCCATATATGCGGAAACTGCGGTTTTGTTTCTAAAGATCGCCGCAGCAACCGGAGCCGCCGCTATGGCTTCAGGAGTTTGCGCTACTTCAAAAAGTTTAACTAGGGTTTCGCCTCTTGAGTGTCCGGCTTCTAGGTGGCGTACCCATGACTCGATGCCTGCAGGATCGTCGGCATAGTCTTTACCGAGGAAATTTTTATAGATGTTTGACACAAAGCCTCTGTCGGTGTCTATCCTGCCGTTAAAGTACGACTGAACCGCCGGAGAGCGGAGCATATCGTCTGCTAGTTGAGCCTGCGTTTTAGTCGCGCCTGCCGCAAACCACGCGTTTAGACCCGCGCCTTCGGGCGCTCTGTTGAATAATGCCACGTAAAGTTGGGCGACTTGTGCTTTTGTTACTGCCATAAAGGCCTCCTTTAAGGTAAGTTGAATTTGGTTAATACCGGGGCGATTATAACATTAAATTTTTGATTATCGGATAACGAGCGCAAAAAGCACGAATTTAGCGCGGCGGGTAGAGCGTATAGCCCACCCGCCGTAAAAAAAGAAAGAATAAAATGAGCGTAATATATAAAATTATAGTATTACGTTTCCGTCTGCGTCCGTTTTAGCCGCGCTTAGGTCTTGGACTCCGGATAGCTTAGTCACGTAGTCGTCCGCCGTTACGCCGTCGTTAGCGTCTGAAGAGACAAGATACGTGTTTGACTGATACGTGAAATACGCGGTCTTTGACTCGTGGTCTTTAGCCGCGGCTAGCGCTCTTGCTAGGTTGTTAGCAAAATCTAGCGAGCCGTCGGCCTCGTATTTGTGGATGGAGTTTTTATTGGCTACCGTATTTCCTAGATGTAGCTTGTCGCCTCTAGAAAAATCGGTAACCGAGCTTAGACGATCCGCGCCGAACGTTCCCGCGCCGGTTCCTAGCTTGTTTACGTTAAACGTGTCGTTGCCCGCACCTCCCGTTACGCTAGTGCCGCTTAGCGCGTCAAATGTGATCTTATCGTCGGCTAGGCCGCCTTTTATCGTGCCTGCGGCGTCCATCTTGCCCGTAGAGTCAAAGATAAATTTGCCCTTTAGCGCGCTTGCGTCTACGGTTTTTAGTTTTAGATGGTCGTTTATCTTTAGCTCGGTATTGCCGTCGCCTTTGACGTTTATCGTCGTTAGTTTGGCCTTATCCGCCGCGCTAGCTTTTAAATTTATAACGTTTATCGCGGTTGCGGTTTTGGCGGTATCTTGATTTGAGGTTATATTTACGGTTTCTATGTAGTCTAGGACGAAATTTCCCGTATTGTTTAGACCCGCAGTCGTCGCTTTTGGATTAAACGCTAAATTTAATACGTCGCTTTCGCCGCTTTGCGCGTCTTTGATTAGAACCGCTACGTCTGCGGTAACGGCTACGGTATCTACCGCGACGGTAGAGCCGTTAGCTAGATTTTTGATCTCGGCTCCCGCGCTAGCGCCGCCTCCTAGAACGACGGAGTTTAGATTCGCCCATTTAGTCATATCGACCGCTCCGTCTAGCGCGTTAGTTATCTTTAAATTTTCAAAATTCGTAAGCGTTAGTTTATTTACGGTCTCTTTTGCTACGGCTGAGGTTACGGCTATCGTGTCGTTGCCCGCGCCGCCGTTTATGCTCTGGACGTTTGCTACGCTATCTACCTCGACCGTATCGTCTCCGCCGCCTAAAGTATCAGTAGAGTTTGCGACGTTTTTTATCATGAGGCTGGAAAATCCGCCATCAAAAGCGCTTGAATAAAAATTAGTAAGAGACGTTT
>CAUQCZ010000023.1:0-11335 GCA_963516335.1 uncultured Campylobacter sp.
TGGAGCTCATAGCGGGACTTGAACCCGCGACCTCTTCCTTACCAAGGAAGTGCTCTACCTCTGAGCCATATGAGCGTAATATCGCTTGGCATAAGAGATAATATAAAAACATAAACAACTAAAAGGAAATTAAAAATAGAGCTACAGCAAATGTATAAAAATTTATAGAGACTTTTATCATTTTTACAGCTCCCAGTTTCATTTCCAAAATTCTGGAGCGGGAAACGGGGCTCGAACCCGCGACCCTCAGCTTGGAAGGCTGATGCTCTAGCCAACTGAGCTACTCCCGCATAACAATGGTGGTGAGACGTGGATTCGAACCACGGAAGACATAGTCAGCAGATTTACAGTCTGCCCTCGTTGGCCGCTTGAGTATCTCACCCTAATTAATTGTAAATTATAAATGCTTAATGGTATTTCTGGTCAAACACTGTTATGAAATGGAGCTGGTGAACGGACTTGAACCGCCGACCCACTGCTTACAAGGCAGTAGCTCTACCAACTGAGCTACACCAGCATCCTGATTTGTGAAAGTTGGATTATAGCCCAATTTCTTCTCAAAGTCAAGACTTTTGCAAAAAATAGTCGTGTTTTATATTATTTTTATAAAAACATGCCTGTAGTTCGAATTTTTCTTTAGCCCATAGGCTCCGGTGCTTCTTTAAATTTTAAATCTTTTCTAAGTTTTGAACGCGGCTTCGTAATCGGTTTTTCCTCGCTTGATTTTTGCTCTACGATATCTGTTTGAGCTTCGTCTTCTTTAGCAACTAGCGCATAAGCCTCTTTAAATCCAGCCGCCTTAATCTTTTGCGTCAGAACCTTAATATCGTTTTTATTCATAGCACGCGTTTTGACCGCTATAGAGCGGTACCTACCGAATCTACCGCTAACTACGGCTTTTACGCCGTCTATCTTAGCGACTTTACGCTCTATATCGGCTCGCTCGCGTTCTATGGATTCTTGCGTTACGTCGTCGCCAAATGCGCTTACGAAGATATTATATTCGCTATTTGCGAGTAAAACGCTGCAAAGCAATAAAAAAACAACGACGATTTTTTTCATGCTTCTCCTTTTTGCTTGCAGCAAATTTAACTGTTTGGATTATATACGACAATGAATAAAATTGCGATAAATTTGGCCGAGCGCCCTACCCCAGCGCCCTTGCTATGAGCTCGATAGGGTTTTCGCATTTTACGTCTGAGCCGCCGATATGTAACGCATTTGAAATTTGCATTTTACAGGCGCTACATTCCGCGCTTACGATCTTTGCGCCCGTTTTTTTTATCATCTCCGATTTTCTTTGTCCGGCCGCGCGGCTTAGGTGATATTTTTCAGACTGCATAGTCACTCCGCCAAAACCGCAGCACTCGTTTGGATCACTCATCTCGGTTATTTCGTAGTTTTGGGCGAGCAGTTTGCGAGGCTCTTTGAAGACGCCTTGCATTTTTCTAGCGTGACAAGGGTCGTGATAGGTTACGGATGTTAGATTTTTGCCTTTTTTTGCCAAAATTTCAGCCAAATTCGTAAATTTTTCAAAATACTCCGTCGCTAAAAATATCTTCTTACTCACCGCTTTTGCGCGCTCTCGCCACTGCTCTTCCGCGTGAAAAAAGTGCTCGTAGTCGATCTTTATCATCGCCGAACAGGTCGCCTCGGGCACGATGATAGCGTCTAAATTTAATAAAAGCCGCTCGAAATACTCGATATTTCGCTTTGCTAAAACCTCGACCGTCGCAAAATCCCCCGTAAAATACGCCGGCGCGCCGCAACAGGCCTGCTTTTTCATCAAATTTAAATTTAGCCCAAGCTCGCGCGCGATCTTAACGAGAGCCTCGCCGACGCCCGTATATGCATAGTTTCCCATACAGCCGATAAAAACTCCGATAGTTTTTTCTCCGCCGTTATCGATAAACTCGGCGTGCGAGTTTAAAAAGCTCTTTTTGCTAGCAGTGGGCAAAAGCCGCTCTTTTTTCATCATCGGTAGGCTAAATCTCGGGCTCATCGCGCCTTCGCGGATCTTAAAGGCGCAACTTTGAAACACGTAGCCCAGCCTCGCGCAAAAGTCCATAACCGCACGGTGGCGCAGTAGCCAAAAAAACGCCTTTTTATACCACGCGATGCCGAATTTTTCCGCGATGTCGCGTCGGACGTTTTCTATCGCCGTATCCACGCGCAAGGAGTTTGGGCAGACCTCGACGCAGCTAGTGCATAAAAAACAGCTCTCAAAGATATTTTTAGCGTTTTTATCAAGCTTTAGCTCGCCGCGCTCGTAAGCACCTACTAGGTCTAAAAAGCCGCGCGGAGAGGTCGTTTCGTCGGGGTTTACGTGATGGATCGTGCAGACTTGTATGCATTTGCCGCATTTTACGCATTTATCCGAAATTTCGCTAAATTTAAACATTTTCGCGTCAAACCGTTTTTGAAAATCGGCGTAAATTTTCGGGTATTTTTTTCAAATACGCGTCAAAACACATCGCGATATTGCGGATGATTAGCGTGCCGGTCTCGTTTACGCTGATTTTTTCGGGCGTTACGGTTACGAATTCGCTTAAATTTTCAAGCTCGACCAAATCATCCTTAAAATACTCGAAAAATTTGATGTCAAATTTAGCCTCGACCGCCTTGATATTAAGCGCGAAGTTGCTCATCAGGCTCATTATCACGGCTTTTCTTATTAGATCGTCTTCGTTTAGATAAATGCCCTTGCAATACGGCAAGATGCCGCTATCTAGGGCTTTTTCGTATTCGTCCATGTCCTTGAAATTTTGAGCGTAGTATCTTTGTCCCTCGCCGATGCTAGTTAGCCCGATGCCGATTAGATCGGCTCCGCCCTTGGTCGTGTAGCCTTGAAAATTTCGATGAAGCGTGCCGTTAGCAAGCGCACCGAAAAGCTCGTCGCCCGGCTTTGCAAAGTGATCCATGCCGATCATTTTGTAGCCGTTTTTGATAAAAAACTCGGCCGTGTATTTTAAAATTTCAAGCTTGGTTTTGGGGCTCGGTAGCGTGGCTTCGTCAAATTTACGCATAGATTTTTTTATCCACGGCACGTGCGCGTAGTTAAACACCGCTAGGCGGTCGGGAGACAGCGTCAAGGCCTTATCCAGCGTCGCTTTAAAGCTTTCAATCGTCTGATACGGAAGGCCATAGATCAAATCCATATTTATCGAGTTTATGCTCTTAGCGCGCGCCATATCCACGGCGTTTTTGGTGATCTCGTAGGGCTGGATGCGGTGGATCTCTTTTTGCACTCGTTCGTCAAAGTCCTGTACGCCGTAGCTAACGCGGTTAAAGCCGTGCGAAATCAGCACGTCAAGCTGCTCGGACGTTAAAAATCTCGGATCGATTTCGCAGCTGATTTCAGCCTCGGGCGAGAAATTTTTAAATTTAGCCTTTATCATTTTTATGATTTCATCGAGCTGATCCGCGCCGTAAAAGGTCGGGGTGCCGCCGCCAAAGTGCATTTGTAGCACGGGCGCACTCGTGTCGAGATTTGCCGCTAACAGATCGAGCTCTTTTTGTAGATACTGCATATAGCGCGTTTTGCGGTCCTCTTTGCTTGTATAAATTACGTTGCAACCGCAAAAATAACAGGCGCTGCGGCAAAACGGCAGGTGCAGATAAAGCGAAAGCGGGCGCGAGGCGTCGCGGTTTTTTAGCTCCCGCAGGTAGTCCTCGTAGCTAAATTTATCGCTAAACTCGGGTGCGGTCGGATAGCTCGTGTAGCGCGGCCCCGGGCGCGAATACTTCACGTAAGCGTCAAAATCTATCATAGCGTTTTATTCCTCGCGTTTTTCATTATATTCTGCATATCGACAAATAGATTGGGATGCTGCTTTTTTATATCCTTTACCAGTTTTTCCAAATTTACGTCGATGCTTTTTTTCTTTTTGCTTTTTGCGGCGATCTTGCGTATCTCGTCCATCGCCACAACCCAAACGTCCGCAAAATCTATCGGCACGTTTTGCCAGATTGTCTTTTCAAGCCTTAGCTCGAAATTTTCCTTTTGGACGTTGCGGTAGGCTTCGATGAGCTGCGAGAGCGATTTTAACGAAACCATCGTGTGCAAATTTTGATTTTCGTCAATGCCAAACCACGGCTCCACCCCATCCCACGAGCCGCTTTTTAGGCTGAGGCTCATTTGACTCGGATCGCTTGTCGGTACGATCTCAAATATCGTTTTCTCGCCCTCTTTTATCCCGAGCTCGCCCGAAATTTCGTCGATTTTTTCGTATGTTTTTTGTAGATTTTTTTCTTTCATTTACTTCCTTAACTTACCCGTTTCGCTGCCTATCCAGCCACACCATCACGCCTTTTTGCGCGTGCAGGCGGTTTTCTGCCTCGGCAAAAATCTCGTCCGCATGCGCTTCAAACACCGCCTCGCTCACCTCGTATCCGCGGTAGGCCGGCAAGCAGTGCAAAAATATCGCGCGCGGCGCGGCTAATTTCATCAAATTTTCATCCACGCAAAATCCGGCAAAGTCTTTTAGACGCTTTTCTTTTTCCGCCTCTTGTCCCATCGAGACCCAGGTGTCGGTAGTGACGACATCAGCGCCCGAGACGGCTTCTTTTGCGTCATGGGTTAGATAAATTTTAGCTCCCGAAATTTGAGCGTTTTTCATCGCTAAATTTAGGATTTCGCCGTCCGGCTCGTAGCCTGCGGGCGTTGCGAATCTTAGCTCTAGGCCGAGTTTAGAGGCAAGCATTAGCCACGAGTGAGCCATGTTGTTGCCGTCGCCCACGAACGCCGCTTTTATCTCGTCTATTTTTAGCCCGAATTCGACCGCCGTCATGAGATCGGCCATCAACTGCGCGGGGTGAAATTTATCGCTAAGGCCGTTTATCACGGGCACGCGGCTAAATTTGGCAAATTCCTCAAGCGTCTCGTGGCGATTTACGCGAGCCATTATGAGATCGCACATTCGCGAGATCACGCGCGCGGTGTCTTTTATCGGCTCGCCGCGCCCGATCTGGATATCGCTTGAGTTTAGAAACAGCGCGTGCCCGCCAAGCTCGTTCATCCCTACGTCAAAGCTCACGCGCGTTCTGGTCGAGCTTTTTTCAAATATCATCGCCAGTTTTTGATCTTTGAGATACGGCTTAAAATCTCGCGCCTTTGCCTCTTTTTTTATCTGCAAACCCAAATTTAAAATTTCGATGATTTCATCTTTACTAAAATCGTTTAACGTTAAAAAGTGCCGCATTTTGCTCCCTTTAAATTCCCAAATTTGCCCATAAAATTTACAAGGCGAAGTATCGCGAGATGATTTTTCGAGTTTTGAAGCAAAATTGAGCGTGCGCTAGGCATATAGCCTGCGGAGCGAAAATTTTGCGAAATCTCGGAAAAGCACTCGCGAGACAAGTCGCTATTTTCTTAGTAAAGCGGCGGCTTCTTTGGCGTGGTAACTGATTATCAAATCCGCCCCCGCTCTCTTAAATCCTACTAGCGTCTCCATCATCACGCGTTCATAGTCGATGACGCCGGCAATTGCTGCGGCTTTTAGCAGGGCGTATTCGCCGCTCACGTTATACGCGCAGATCGGCAGTCTCGTAGCCTCGCGCAAATCGCGGATGACGTCTAGATACGCAAGCGCAGGCTTTACCATCAAGATATCGGCCCCCTGCGCCTCGTCCTCCAGGCTCTCACTAACGGCTTCTAGGCGGTTTGCGGGATCCATCTGGTAGCTCTTTCTATCGCCAAAGCTAGGCGCGCTCTCGGCTACGTCGCGAAACGGCCCGTAGTACGCCGAAGCAAATTTGGTCGAATACGCCATAATCGGCAAATTTTCGTATCCGTTTGTATCCAGCGCCCCGCGCAAGGTAGCGATGATGCCGTCCATCATGCCGCTTGGAGCGATCATATCGGCGCCGTTTCTAGCGTGGATCAGAGCTTGTTTAGCGGAAATTTCCAACGTAGCGTCGTTATCGACGGTCTGGTGGACGTGATCTAGGATACCGCAGTGGCCGTGATCGGTGTACTCGCAAAAGCAAAGATCCGTTATCACGACGAGGTCTGCAAATTTATCCTTTATCGCTCGAAGAGCGGTCGCAATGATGCCATCATCGCTCAAAGCGTCGCTGCCTACGCTATCTTTTAGGCTTGGGATTCCAAACAAAATAACCGCTTTTATGCCTAAATTTCGTACGACTTCGCACTCTTTTAAAATTTCGTCCAAACTCATCTGAAAGACGCCCGGCATCGAGTTTATCTCTTTTTTCACGCCCTTGCCTTCGACGACGAAAAGCGGATAGATAAAATCGCTCGCCGCAACGCTTGTTTCGCGCACCATTTGCCTGATCGCGGGATTTATCCTGAGTCTTCTAAAACGTTTAAACATAATTTTCCTTTTACTTCGCTACAATTTACGCTTAGTGTAACATAATAGGAGTTAAAATTTTATGAATATCGAGCTTTCAAATACGGCGAATTTACCCTCTCGTTTCGGGACGTTTGAGATACAGGCGTTTAAGGAGGGCGAGAAGGAACATTTAGCGATATTTAAAAAACCTTTCGGCGAGGTCGTAAACGTCCGCATCCACTCCGAGTGCCTAACGGGCGATGCGATCGGTAGCCTAAAATGCGACTGCCGCGACCAGCTCGAAGCCAGCCTAAAATACATCGAGGAACACGGCGGCATGGTGATTTATCTGCGCCAAGAGGGGCGAAATATCGGCCTACTAAACAAAGTGAACGCCTACCACCTACAAGACGAGGGCCTCGACACTATCGAGGCAAACCATCAGCTAGGTTTTAAGGCCGACGAGCGCACGTACGAGATCGTGGATTTTATCTTAAAGCATTTCGGTATCGAAAAGATAAATTTGCTAACCAATAATCCAAAAAAATTATCCGGGCTAAAATGCGTGCAGATCGTCTCTCGCGTGCCGATCGTCATACACGCGAACAAATTTAACGAAAGCTACCTGCGCGTGAAAAAAGAGCAGATGGGGCATATGCTAGATGAAAATTGACCTGCCGCTGAACTTTGACGCGCAAACGGCGAAATTTAGCGAGATTTTGGCTAAATTTAACCGCGTGCACAGCCTAACTAGCTACAAAAATTTAAACGAGCAGATAGCAGATAGCATAGCTCCGCTTGAAATTTTCCCGCAAATTGCGGACGCTAAAACGGCGATCGACGTCGGCAGCGGAGCGGGCTTTCCGGCGATATTTCTCGCGATGATTTTAAGGGAGTGCGAGTGGCATCTCTTTGAGCCCAGCCCGAAAAAGTCGGCGTTTCTAAGCTACGTCAAGGCCGAGCTAAATTTAACCAACGTCCGCGTAAAATCTTGCAAGATCGAGGACGGCGAACCCTTTACGGCGCAGCTCATCACAAGCCGCGCGCTAATGAAAACGAAAGATTTACTAGGGATTTGCGGCGGCTTTTTTGACGCGCAAACTCAAATTTTACTTTACAAAGGAAGCAGCGTACAAAGCGAGCTAGACGGGCTCAAAGCTCAAATTTACGGGCGCGGCAATAGAAATTACGTACTTATAAAGGGCGGCGATGTTATTTAAAATTTTGGCTTTTTTGGCGGTTTTAATCGCGATTTATTTGATATTTTTTAAAACCCGCGTCAAAAGAGGCGTAAAAGGCGGCGCAAAAAAAGAGGACAAAGATGCCGAAAATTTCGTCGAATGCAAAAAGTGCGGCACCTTTATAGAGGCCAAAGACGCCGTAATAAGCGGCGGCGGATACGTCTGCCAAGACTGCATGCAAAGCAAAAAGGAGTAGAAAATGCAATTAATCGGACACGAGCTAGTGCCCTATGAGCCGCTATTTTGGCGCGAAAACGCGGATCAGATCAAGGCGGACGAGCAAAATTTATTTAAATTTAACAAAGCGATGATAAGGCGCGCGCAAGAAAAAGGGGCTAAATTTAGCGTAGCTTGCGAGAACGTAAGCGAGTGCATAATCGCAAATGCGGCGGGCGCGAACCTACTTGTTATGTCGAGGCGAGAGTTTACGCCAAAGGCCGCAAATTTGGCCCAATTTTATCTCTTTGACGCCAAAGTCGCTTGTATAATCGGCGATGAAATCGAACTTAGCGAGATAGCGGAGTATCAAGCCGACGTCGCGATATTTGATAACGCTATAGTTTGGGATAGATCAAAAAAGGAAACAAATGGAACTTTTTAAAACCGCATTTTTGATGACGGCGCTGATGTTGCTTTTCGTAGCCGTGGGCGGCGCGATAGGCGGCACTAGCGGCATGCTGGTGGCATTTTTGATTGCGCTTGGGATGAATTTCTTTTCGTATTTTTTCTCGGACACGCTCGTGCTAAAGCACTACCAAGCCGTGCCCGTAGACGAAGCGCACGCGACGGGGCTTTATCAGATCGTGCGCGAGCTTTGCGCGAAGGCAAATTTGCCGATGCCAAAGATCTACATCATACCAGAAGCCGTTCCAAACGCCTTCGCCACGGGTCGCAACCCCAGCCACGCCGCAGTAGCCGTGACCGAAGGGCTGCTAAATCTGCTAAACAAAGACGAGATCGAGGGCGTGCTAGCTCACGAGCTAAGCCACGTGCGCCACTACGACATCCTAACCGGCTCTATCGCGGCGGTATTTGCTGGCGCGATCGCGATACTAGCGAATTTTGCGCAGTTTGGCGCGGCAAATCGTCAAGGCAAGCAAAATCCTCTAATGTTAATCGCTCTAGCCGTCATCATGCCGCTAGCCGCTACGATCATACGCATGGCGATCTCGCGGGCGCGGGAGTTTGAGGCAGATAGGGGCGCCGCGATGATAACGGGCAAGCCCCAGCACCTAGCCGGCGCGCTGCGAAAACTCGAGGACTACGCGCGCGGACGCGTGATGGCAAACGCCGACGAACAAAGCGCGCATATGTTTATCATCAACCCTTTTAGCGGCGTAAAAAGCACGCTGGGCTCGCTGTTTCGCACGCACCCAAGCACCCAAGACCGTATCGCCGCGCTAGAAAATTTACGCTCGCAATTAGAGGGCGGAAACGGCGTGAAAGAGTATTTTAGAAAGTAAATTTGACGAGCGAATTTAAGCGCAGGTCTTGTCGTTAAATTTAAGCGCCGAGGTTAAATTCGCGCGAGTAAAATTTAAGCGGCAAAATCGTATAAACTCAGGTTTTTTACGTACTAAATTAAGACTTTAATTCGGTCTAATTTGGGCTAAATTTACGGTTTTTCGCGTTTGCGAATTTACAAATTTTCGCTGCGATTTTTCTCGCGCAAGACGGCTACGTTTCAAACGCTTATTTTACAAAAGCCGCGTCAAATTTGGCCGCCCGCATCAAAGTAAATTTATCAAAAAGGCAAAATATGAAAATAGCCGTAAACGGCGCAAGCGGATTTATCGGCGGCGAACTCTGCCGTTTTTTTAAAGCCCGGGGGTACGAGATAGTAGCGATCCCGAGGGCCGTCTACGCCGATAAAGACGCGCTCAAAAACCTCATCGGTGGCTGCGACGCGGTTATAAATTTAGCAGGCGCTTCTATCGCCGCAAGATGGAGCGAGGCCTATAAAAAGCGCCTTCGCGCAAGCAGGATAGAGACTACGCGCACGCTGGTTTGCGCTATAAACGAGCTAGAAAACCCGCCCTTTTTCATCAGCGCTTCAGCCGTCGGGATATATGAAAACGGGCTTGGTCACGACGAGAGCTCGGTCAAATTTGACCGCGGATTTTTGGGCGAGCTAGCATGCGAGTGGGAGAGCCAGGCCGCTAAGGCGCAGACGCAAACGGCGATATTTCGCCTAGGCGTGGTGCTAGGACGAGGCGGCGCGCTAGCTAAGATGTTGCCGGCGTTTAAGCTCGGTCTTGGCGGCAAGATAGGTAGCGGCGAGCAGGCGTTTTGCTGGATTTGCGTAACGGATTTGCTGGAAGCGTTTAAATTCGTCTTACAAAACCGTCAAAGCGGCGTTTTTAATCTCGTTTCGCCGACTCCTAGCACAAACGGCGAATTTACTCAAATTTTAGGCGAGGTTTTGGGGCGACCGGCGTTTTTTAAAGTACCTAAATTCGTGCTAAATTTGATGCTGGGCGAGGGTTCAAGCGTACTGCTTGAAGGCGCTAAAGTCTATCCGCAAGCCTTGATAAAAAGCGGATTTAGCTTTAAATTTGGCGATCTAAAAACGGCGCTTCGGGATATTTTGAAGTAAATTTAAATAATTTTGCCTGCTTAGCCAAATGCTCCGCTTCGGTTTTTGCAAAATGCGGCTCGCGCTAACCCCGCGTAAATTTGACGCCGCTACAAAAGTCTAGCTGCGGCTAGAAGCTCGTCCGATTGTATCGCAAATCCAAATTAAAAATGCCGGCGTAGAGGCATAAAAGCAAATACGGTAGCGCCTTAAAACATAAAATGCTTTGCCCGCTGATATGGCTGGCTACAAATCGGTAAGTAAAATTTAACGAGCCTGACGCTTAGGCAAAAACACCGCGATCCGCCAAAAAAGCGATAAATTCAAACAATGCCTTAAATTTACAAAACCACGGACTGGTATTGGGCAAAATTTAACGCAAATTTGAATAAGACGGCAAATTTGCGCTTTTAAAAATCGCAAACTAAGCTCATAAATTTGAAAAGCTAGCTTTTGGCGCTAGTTTTGTGCGTAGAGATCGCCACCTGCGCGCTCAAGCGGACTTGCGAGAAGTTTTACTCAAACCGCCTTGAGATATTGGGTGAAAGTTTCGTCAAAACGTCATAACTAATCGTGCCGAAAAAATCCGCCCAAACCCTAGCATCGTCAAATACGCAAATTTTATCGCCCGCGTCTTCGCAGCAAAAGCTATCCATAGACATTTTGCCGAGCAACCGTCGTCCGTCCGCCGTCCGCAGCTCGCCCTCGCCCGCGTAGCGCAGCAATCCGTCGCCGTAGCCTAGATCGTAAACGGCGATTTGCATATCCTCGCTCGCGCAAAATTTAGCGCCGTAGCCCGCACATTGTCCTTTTTTTAGCACTCTGCCGCTAACCTTATGCGCCCAGAGCGACGCCACCCGCTTTAGCCCTAAGCTCTCGTCAAACTGCGCGTAGCCGTAGGCGGCGATACCCACGCGTACGTACTCGTCCGCTAGCTCGCCGAAACGCTCGGTCGCAGCGGAGTTGTGCGAGTGAAAGACCAAACCGTCGCCGCAAATTTCGCGCACTACGGCTTTTGCCGCGGCGAAATTTCGCCTCTGCACGAAATAATCGCTACTAAGCTCTTCAGCACTTCTAAAGTGCGTAAATGCTCCGCAAATTTGCAGTCCATGCACCAGGACCGCCTCGCACGCCGCACGCACTTCGCTCACCGCGACGCCGTTTCGGTGCATGAGCGTATCGACGGCGATATGCACGCGCGCGCCTTTTTTAAATTTAGCAAT
>CAUQCZ010000024.1:0-11196 GCA_963516335.1 uncultured Campylobacter sp.
AGATATGGGATAGATATTCCAGACAGAATAGGCGTAGTTTAACTTTAAAATTTTAACCCGTGAGGGCGCGGACCGGTCGTCCGTGACCGAGTATCCTAGCCGAAAACTATTTGAAATCCAGCCGAGCCGGGGAATTAAAATTACTTCTTTTTCATGTCGAATTTATTCGCCATAAATCCAACTAGTCCCACAAAGAAAAGTCCGCCGCAGATATTACCTAGCGTGACGGGAACTAGGTTTTTGCCGATGAAATTTCCCCAGTTTAGCATTTCTAGTTTTTCAGCCGTGATGCCGTGCCCTAGAGCCGTAGCCGCAGCGGTGATATCTCCGCCGTTTGCCGCGATGTAGTGAGCTTTAGCGATGATGGCTTCTGTTATGATAAACATATTTGCTACGCAGTGCTCCATAGAGCATGCGACGAACGCGCCGATCATCCACATAATGGCAAAAAATTTGCCCGCTAAGTTGCTCTCGCTGGTCGCAGTCCAGATAGACATGCAAACAAACACGTTACAAAAGATTCCGCGGATAAATAGCTCGTGAAACGGCGCGGTAACCTTGCCTATACCTGAGGGTATAAAGTGCTGCAAGATATAGCCGTCGTATTTTAGCGGTAAGCCGGAGTAGTAGTACATATAAGCAATTAGCGCGCCACCGACGAAGTTAAAAACCCAAACGATCGCCCAGTAGCTAAAGGTTTTGCCTAAATTTAGCTTGCCTTCATACGCGCTAACGCCGCTTAAAACCGAGCTAGTAAATAGATGTCCGCCGTAAAAAACGACCATCATAAGTCCGCAGCTAAAGGTGATGCCGCCGATAAAATTTGCAAGACCGATAGACTGTTTTTCAGCCATGCCCACGGTCGAGTGCGCCCAGAAAATATCGCCCATCGCGATCGCCGCACCCGCCATGATGGCTAGAAAAATAATGCTCACTAACGGAGTATGCGCCTTATGCTCCATCGAATTTGACACCGCTTGCGCGGTTTCTGCAGGATTTAACATGTCCTTCTCCTATTTTAAATTTTTATCTATCTCCAAAATGCGCTCGTAAGCTTTTTGCGCGCTTTTTTTTGCGCTTTCGCTTAAGCCCTCTTTAAAATCAAGCACGTTCTCAAGCAAAACGCTAATGCCCAAAAATAGCGTTTTGGGGCAAATTTTACGCAAGTAGCTTAAAAGTACCGGCGTAGGCAAGTTGTGCGTCGAGTAGATATAGTCTCGCTCGTTGCTTAGATCGAAAAACTCAATCGCGCCGTCTTTAAACCCGCTCATAGCATCTACCACGACGATGATATCAGGCTCAAATTCTCTAAGCGCGCCAAACTCGTTTTCAGGCACGTCCTGTCCGTAAAATACCCGCCAATCTTTCAAATTTGCCTCGACGATCCGCCCCGTTTCGTTGCCTACGTCGTCGTCGCCGCGCAAGGGATTGCCGATGCAAAGCAAAGCCTTTTTCATCCTAAAAGCCCTCCGCGCGCTAAATTTAACCCGTAAGCGTTTGCAGAATTTGAGCTAAATTTCATTAAAAGTCCTTCCTAAGCACCAGATATCCCTCGCGCAGATTTTCAAGCTCTTTTTTTAGCTCGCATTCGCAAAGCTCGGGGATGAGCTTTGCCGCATGCTCTCTAAATATCTCCACTTCAAAATACTTGCTTAAATTTCCCAGCTTAAATTTGACGTATTCGCCGCCGCTAGCTACGATACGCTCAAACTCCTCGTCGGGTATTTCGAGCGTTTTTTCGCTAAAGTCCACCGTCCCCACGCCGTGTCCGACGCAGACGGAAAATAGCTTGATATCTTTTAGCTCTTTTGGCATCTTTTCGTTTTCGTCCATGTGGCGGCGGGCGAGTTTATAGACTCTTATCATCGTTTATCCCAAATTTCTTTTTTGACGTCGATGGCGTTTTGCGCATCGCGCTTTGCTTTGGCGTATTTTAGATAGACGTCGTTGTAAAGTAGCCCCATACACTCGGCGTATCTAGGGTCTTCTTCTTTATGGATAGCCTCTAGCATTACTTTTTTAGTAGCCGCTACGTCGTGGATATTAGGAGAAGTTTTGGCCGCGTCCATATATTTAGCAAACAGCGTCCTGCCGAAGATATAGCTCATTAGCCTCTTTGCCTCGGCTTCCAAATCGCGCTCGAAAAGTATATCGCCTATGATAGACTCTTTTACGGCAGGGGCTTTGCAGTCGTCTTGTTCGAAGCTTCTTTTTTGTAGCTTTTGATCTATGATGCCAAGAGCCATACCAAGGCCGTATATGACGCTAGCCGGATGCGGCGGACAGCCCGGGATATAGACGTCTACGGGGATAATCTTATCTATGCCGCCCCAAACGCTATAAGCGTCGTAAAAGATACCGCCCGTGCTGCCGCATGCGCCAAAGGCTACTACGATCTTTGGATCTGGCGCGGCCTCGTAAGCGCGAAGCAGCGGATAATACATCTGGCGCGTAACCGGGCCGGTGCAGAGCAAAATGTCTGCGTGACGAGGGTTGGCTACTAGCTTAAAACCGAAGCGCTCCGGATCCCACATCGGCGTGATAGCGGCGAAAATTTCTATCTCGCAGCCGTTGCAGCTGCCGCAGTCGATGCGGTAAACGCTAAAGCTTCGTTTGATATTTTTTAGATGTTCTAACTTTGCGGTTAGGTCGTTTGCCGTTTTTATATTTTCGGGAACTTGATAAAGGCTCATTTTATCCCCTCCTCTACGTCTTTAGTTATGCGCTCTACGGCTTGGGCTTTTTTGCACTCGGGGCAGATATATAGATAGTCTTTGGCCTCTTCTAGTCTGCCGGGGAGCAAATTTGCCGTGCTAAGCTTTGAAAAAGTATAATTGATAAGGCGAACCGGCGTATAGGGTTTGCCGCAACATTTGCACTTTTGCATCTCTAGCTCGCCGCGCTGGATTAGCGCGCTTTTGTCAAATTTAACCGCAAGCTCGAAACCCTGGCTTAGGCGCACGCCGCCCGTCGGACAAACCTCGTCGCAGCGTCCGCAAAATATGCATCGTCCGCAGTCAAACTGCCACACGAGCTTATCTTGCTTTTCGTTCATCTTTAGCTCTATGGCGTTGCTAGGGCACGCTACGCCGCACGCCGCGCAGCCTATGCAAAGCTCGTAGGTGTAAAACGGCTGCCCGCGGAAATTTTCTGGCACCTTATAAGGCTCAAACGGATAGGCGTAGGTCGCCTTTCCGTATTTTTCGGTTACGTCAAATAACTTCATCATCTTAAATCCTTTTTGCTAATTTTGCCCGTTTGGCAAAATTTCTTAAGGTCTTTTTCGGTTAAAATTTTGCTCTTTTTGGTATTTACGTCCACTACGGTAACGCGGTCGGTGCAAGAGTAGCACGGATCTAGCGAGCAGACGATTAGCGCCGCGTCTGAAATGTTGTTTCCGCGGAACTGATAGCGAAGGCTAGGCCAGTTGTTATAAGTAGCCGCGCGGCATCTCCAGCGGAAAACCTTTTGCGCGCTGCCTTGCATGATCCAGTGGACGTTTTCGCCGCGAGGAGCTTCTACGTGTCCGAGAGCGAAATTTTCAGGCTTTATCATCGTTTTTGGATCGATTGATATCGGCGTTTGAGGCATTAGCTCCAAACACTGCCTGATGATATGTATGGACTCTTTTAGCTCGTTATATCTAACGACTTCGCGGCTAAATACGTCTCCGCCGTGTTCTACGTATACTTTAAATTCGATATTTTTAAAGAAATCGTAAGGATGGTCGTAGCGGTTGTCGCGCTTTAGACCAGAGCCTCGCATATTAGGCCCCACGGGGCTAAAGTCTCTTGCTACTTGCTTATCTAGCACGCCCACGCCTTTCCAGCGCGCGATTTGGCGCTTATCGTCCATAACCGCGTCCCAAATTTCAGAAATTTGAACGTCGAGCTTGTTTATCATCTCGATGCCCTTTTTTATCTCGTTATCGGTCATATCGCGGCGAAGTCCGCCCATGATGACGTTGCCGTAGGTTTTGCGGCCGCCCGTTACTAGCTGGGCTAACTCCATAGAGTACTCGCGCACTCTAAAGATATGCATAAAGGCGTTATAGTTACCCGTTACCTCGCAGGCTAGACCGATGTTTAAAAGATGGCTGTGAAGGCGCTCGATCTCAAGGCAAATCACGCGGATAGCCTGCGCTCTTAGCGGGATTTCTAGCTTTATAGCTTTTTCAGCCGCTTCTATACATGCAATCGCGTGAGCGTAGCCGCAAATTCCGCAGACGCGCTCTGCAAGGTAGCCCATCTGATCGTAGTTCATACGGTTTTCGGCTAGCTTTTCCATACCGCGGTGCTGATAAAAGAGGCGGTAGTCCGCGTCTATGATCTCGTCGCCGTCACAAAATAACCTAAAGTGTCCCGGCTCGTCGCTAGTTACGTGCAAAGGCCCAAGCGGTACGTCGATGACGCTATCGCCTTTTGGAAATAAAAACTCGGTGTCGGGCTCATCTTGGTGAGCGACGGGATCTGGTCTATAGCGGTAGTCCATAGCGTCTTTTCTAAGCGGATAAAGGCCGTCTGGCCAATCGTCGCTTAGCACCAATCTACGCTTATCGGGCAAGCCCTCGGCTACTAGGCCGAACATATCGTAGGCTTCTCTTTCGTACCAAACGCAAGCAGGCACTAGCGGCGTAACGGACGGAAAAGTCGGATCGACGCCTGGGATTAGCGTTTTAACGGTGATAAAGCACTTATCCTCAGCGGCAAAGTCGTCTTCTTCCGTCATCTTGCCGCCCTCCATAGATAAAGCGTAGTAAAGCGCAAAACAGCCGTTTATAGTCCTCTCGTCGCTAGGTATCATCGTAGAGATGAAACCGCCGATATCGTAGTAAAGGGTCTTAACCGCAAGCGGAAGGTCGTTTCTATCGACTAAAACCGTGATTTGATCGTCGGCTTGGCGGGTTACTTCTAGAACCTTTACCTTTGTTTTTAAAATTTCAACGAATTTATCGCCTCTCATAATAGTTCTCCAGTTATTATCTTAACGCCGTTTTCAACCAGCGTATAAAAGTTATCCACGTGCCAAACGCCAAAGATTATAATCAAAGCGCAAAGCAGGATAAGCGGTAAATTTTCTAATATACTCATCTCTTTATTATGAACGACCGCGCCTTTAGGTTCGCCAAAGCTTGCTAAGTTAAAGTGCGAGAAGTCCGCGATAAAGATGATGGCAAGAGCTATCGCAAATAAAGCGACGCTAAAGTATTGACCGCTATTTACGGCGCCGACGAAGACGTTAAATTCGCTAACAAATATCGCAAACGCAGGCACGCCTACCAGCGAGCAAACCGCAGCGCCAAACATCATCGTAGTTACGGGAGCTATCTTTATCATACCGCCCATTTTGCTCATATCTTTGTGTCCGTAAATTCTAGCGATATTGCCCGTCGAGCAAAACGCAAGAGCCTTGGTAAAGCTGTGAGCTAGGCAGTGGAAAATAGCCGCAAATAGCCCGAAAAATCCACCTACTCCCAAAGCAAAAGCTATAACGCCCATATGCACGATAGAGTGGTAGGCAAACATCCTTTTTACGTCGTGTTGCCTGATTAGGAAAATTCCGCCTACAAATAGCGTAATAAGACCGGAAACTATCATCACGCTTTGAACAAACTCCATACCCGTAGCTTGAGCCGCGATAGCGTAGTATCTAAATAAAGCTAACATCGCGCACTTTAGCAAAACGCCAGAAAGCAGAGCCGAAATAGGCGCAGGACCTTGGGCGTGAACGTCGGGAAGCCAGGTGTGCGTAGGAGCAAGGCCGGCTTTCGTGCCAAATCCGATAAGCGCAAAGACGAAGATTAGCTTAGCGACGTCGGGGCTTAAATTTTTAGCGTTTGCCATTATGCCAGTCCACAGCATCGCAGCCTCGCCGTCTTTTATCTCCGCAAATGTCGCAGAGTAAAGAAGCACGGTCGCATAAAGCGCGAACGCTAGGCCGATAGAGCAAAGGACTATGTATTTATAGCCGCTCTCGGTCGATTTTTGATCTTTTAGGATCGCAACTAGAAACACCGATGAAAGCGTAGTAGCCTCGATCGCGGCCCACATAAACGCGACGTTGTTACAGATGACGCTTAAGCTCATCGTAAAGATAAACACGTGGCTAAGCGCGTAGTATTTCTTAAGCGCGCTTAAATTTATATGTCCCTCTTCAAGCTCCCATCTCATATAGTGGGTCGCGTATAAATTTACTAGTAGGCCCGTAACCGCGATAAGTATCAAAAATACGCAGCCAAGGCTGTCCAAAAACAAAAATTTATCGTGCGCGTAAAAAGTGCCGCCCGTTAAAACCTTGCTTACGTTAAATAGCAAGGCTAAAGACGTAACCGCGCTAACTGCTACGTGAAGCAAGCTCAAAAAAGCGTAATTTTTCGGAGAGAAAAATAGCAGTATCGCTCCAAGAAGCGGTAAAATTAATATCAAAGTTAAACTATCCATCTCTATCCCCTTAAATTCGTAGCCTTAGACGTATCAAGGCTGCCGTATGCTTTATAAAATCTAATCGCTAAAACGCTCATAATGATAACCGCAAAAATCGCGTCGGTTAAAATTCCAAGCTCGACAAGCTCGTTTGAGTTGTAAGCCATGAGCGCTAGGCTTAGATGTATGCCGTTTTCAAAAAGGCAATAAGCTAAAATTTGCTTGATAAACGAGTTTCTAAGCATAAAGCCAAAAACCCCCATCATAAATACGCAAACCGCGGCTAGTAGCATTATCTTTTCTTTAATAAGCGAAAACTCCAAAAATATTGGATTAATACTCATCGCCAAAGCCAAACTAAAACCCATCGCTATAACGGGACTAACAAAAAAACCGCCTACGGGCTCGTCTTCGTGTACGACGCCAAGATTTTTAATAAGCCAAAGCAAGATCGCAGGCACGAATAAAACCTTCGTAAAAAACGCCACGACCGCCCACGTAGATAGTTGCTCGGCGTTAAATTTAGACGACAACGTAAAAAATATCCCGACTAATAGTAGCGTCTGAACACCGTAAACGATGACGGATAGCTTTAGGCTTCTTAGCCCGAAAACCGCCAAAGACGTTACCATCATACAGATAGCTAAAGTATCTAAAATATTCATCTCACACCCCCACGACGTAAAGCGTCAAAGCCGCAAAAGATATAGCTAGAGCAGCTAGAGCGTTTTTACGTAAGCTCGAAGTCATCTGGAATCTAGGTCCGAAGTTGTCTATAAACACGGCCGCTACGTAAAACACTCACGTTTTTAAGACGAAGATTATCACCGCCAAAAACGGATTGCTAAAATTCCACGGCTCGAAAATCGAAAGGAAAAGTCCGATCATCGCAAATTGTTTTAAGATAAGCGAAGCTTGAACTAGGCCTAAATCAGAGCCCGCGTATTCGCCTAGCAAGCCTTCTTGCAACTCTTGCTCGGCTTCTGCCAGGTCAAAAGGCTTTCTACCCGTTTCAACGTATATGCACCACAAAAACGCTATCGAAGCGACCGCAAAGCTTGGGATCTGATATCCGATCTGGCCGCTTTTTACCATTGATTGAATCTCAACCAAATTTGATGTTCCGGCTGCAAGCATAACGACGATTAGGCACATTATCATCACGGGCTCGACGTAGACGGCTAGCATCTGCTCTCTACCGCCGCCCGTTGCCGCAAACGGGTTGCCGCTATCCATAGACGCAGCGCCGAAAACAAAGCGAAGTAGCGCGCCTAGGTAAAGAATCACGAATATGTCGGAATACGCTCCAAAAATCGTGCTTTTACTATAAGTAATAGGAATAGCCGCCAGTATCGCCGCCGAAGTAGCAAACAAGAAAAACGGAGCCTGCCTAAATACCCAGTGAGAGCATGCAGGCACGGTTCTACCGCGTCTAAAAAGCTTTATGATGTCGCGATACGTCTGGAAAAAATCGCTACCTTGTTTTGATTGCAGTTTGGCTCTTAGTTTCCTAGCCATACCGTCAAACAAGGGCGCAACCAAGACGATGACGACTACTTGAAATATCATCAAAAGTATAGTCTGTAAAATTTCCATCTCACGCCCCCTATATCAAAAAGTAGCTAACCGCTAGTATCGCGCAAAGATATATGAGGATATATAGCGCGTAAACGTTGGTGTAGCCGCTTTGCATTATGCCTATTTTTTCGGCGACCTTTTCGGTAAATTTAATCACCGGCTCGTAAAATAGCCCCCACCAGATATCTTTTGGATGGTTATGATACTCGACCGGGTTAAAATAGCCTTTAGTCACGACCTTTCTCTCGCCTTTAAACAGCCAGTTCATTATGCGTCTTAGATCGCCCGTGAAAGGACCGCCCGTCATTTGCATACGAGAGCTATACTTAAATCCGCAAGCCCAAGGATCGGTCTCGCGAGGTTTCTCGCGGTTTGCTTTCATTACGGCTAAGATCGCAAAAGGCAAAACCATAGTAGAACACAAGATGATGGCTATAAGCGGAGTGGAAACCACGCTACCTAAATTTGATGTCAAATTTATACCGTGGCTAGCTACGTAACCGCCTGCGCCGCCTATGGAATTTACGGCCGTTTGGATGTAGCCGACGACTACGTTAGCTCCGATACCAAAGCCTATACAGCCGATCATTAGCACTATCATGCCAAGCACCATAAATATCGGGCTTTCTTTGGCGTTTTCCCAAATTTTCTGATCTCTTGGAGTTCCCGCAAAGATTACGGCATAAAGCTTAAGGTGCATGCCGACTAACACGCCCGTAAGCGCTAGAGCGACGACTGAGAGCGTAAAGGCGTATCTAGTAAAGATGCCATGCTCTAACGCGCCTTGAAGCATGCCTTGATAGGTAAACCACTCGGATACGAAGCCGTTAACGGGAGGAAGCGCCGCGATACCCATAATACCGATAAACATACCAACGGACGTCCAAGGCATCTTTTTAGCTAGGCCGCCTAGCACGTCCATATCGCGAGTGTGCGTAGCGTGCAAAACCGAACCCGCGCAAAGAAACAAAAGTCCTTTAAATATCGCGTGGTTAACTACGTGGTAGCATCCTGCTAAAAATCCGATCGCGGCAAGCGTCATATTTCCGGCGGCCAGACCGTATAGGCCGGTGCCAAGACCGAGCAAGATAATGCCGATGTTTTCGACAGAGTGATAAGCAAGAAGCGCTTTGTAGTCGTGCTGACAAAGAGCATAAAGAACGCCAAAAAGCGAACTAGCGGCACCCAAAATCAAAACGGTCAAGCCAAAGTAAATGCTTAAAGGCAAGAAAAGCGTAAATTTAACTAGAGTAAATAGCGCAACCTTTATCATTACGCCGCTCATTAAAGCCGAGACGTTTGAAGGAGCGGCCGGGTGAGCCATCGGTAGCCATACGTGAAACGGCCACATACCGGCTTTGCTGCCAAAACCGACCAAAAATAGTATAAACACCACGACGCTAGCCGCAGTCGGCATATTTAGATGGGCAAATTTGCTAAACTCGGCGCTGCCGGCGTAGTGAGCCATTATCAGCAGTCCGCAAGTGATGCAAAACGCGCCGACTTGAGCTATGCCAAGATACACCATCACCGCTTTTAGCGTGCCTTTGCCGTCGTTTACGAGGATGAGGAAAGACGAAATAAGCGTCATAAGCTCCCACAAAACGACGAAACAAAATACGTTATTTGCGCTGATGACTAGAAGCATCGAAAGGATGAAAAGGTTAAACAAACAGGCAAAAACGCCTACGCTTGCTTTTTTTATATATTCCTCCGCGTAGCTCATACCGTAGACGCTGCTGGCAAAGCCGATAAAGACGACTACGAAACTAAAGAAATTTCCAAGCGGAGTTAGCTCGAATTTTGGCGCGTATAAAAAATCGCCGCCAAGAGCGAAGCCCTGTATCGTCCCCATATGCGCCACAAAGTAGCAAAGCGCGTAAAAACAGCTGATCGCGCTTAGTCCAAAGCCGATTTTTACGGCTGATTTTTGAGCGCCGTAGAGCAGGATGCTAACGGCGGCGCTAACTAAGAAAAGCAGATACACGCCTACCATCTCGCACCCCCTTTTGCGCCGCTATTTTCGTCGTTCATAGCGCGCGAATTTGACGCCGCTTGCTCTCTTGCTTGCTCGCTAGGAGTTTTGTCAAGCTCCTTGATGACGATGACGTCGCCCTCCGCATCTACGTCCTGAGCGCCGATATCGGCTAAAACGTGAGGTTCTTTTAAATTTCCGCTTCCGCGTAAAATTTTATCGACGAAAGCCTGAGCTGCCTCTTGCTCGATCTTGTTGCCAAGCTTGTGATGGCTGTGCAAAGGATCGACCATGATGATGGCGCTGGTCGGACAAACCTCGACGCACGCAGGGCCGTTTTCGCGTCCAAAGCACATATCGCACTTTATCGCGGTGTTTTTCGCGCCGGCTTGACTTTCGATTTCGAGGTAGTATTTGGGCTCTACCGCGTAATTAACCGACGGCATGAGCTCAGCGCTTGAGCTTATCGCGCCGTAAGGGCAAGCGATAGTGCAGAGTTTGCAGCCTATACAAATCTCCTCGTGAAGCTCGATGTAGTTGTCGTCAAACCTTAGCGCCCCGGTAGGGCACACGTTCGCGCAAGGACCGTCATCGCACTGGCGACACTGCGTCGGCATGACGCCCTTTGCTTGGCGCAATACAGTTAGCCTAGCCTTTGAGAGCTTGCCGCGCTCATAGGCGCTACGGAAACATGCCGCCATGCAAGTAGCGCAACCGATACAACGTTTGTAATCGGCGATCACAAATTTATGTCGTTTCATAAATTCTCCCTTCTACTTGTTTTTTGATTCTTGATTACTCTTAAATCTTGAAGCAATTTTATTACTTTTAAAAATTTATTTCCGTCATCTATCTGACGAATTTTGTATTTTTTAGATTAATTTTTATGAATTATTTATTTTTAAGTTTATTTTTAAATTCACGGTAATATAGGCTTTCTTTTAAACTTATACGAATATAAAAATATTACTGACGAACTATCAGGTACTAAAAGAGAGCATTTTAGTCCTAAAATATTTTAAAAAGCTTAAGCAAAAATTTAAGTATAAATTTTAAAATTTTAGCTCTTAGGAATTTAAACTCGTAATAACTAATACTAAATTTACGCCCCTTAGGTTCGCGGTCCGCATTGATTAAATTTACGTTCGCCCAAGCCGGCCCAAAACGCGCGGCCTAAGATAAATTCACTATTTTAATCGGTAAATTTGCGTGATTTTTATC
>CAUQCZ010000025.1:0-10739 GCA_963516335.1 uncultured Campylobacter sp.
ACCAGGACTCGAACCTGGGACCATCCGGTTATGAGCCGGATGCTCTAACCAACTGGGCTATGAACCCGCCAGCTGAAGTGAAGTTGTAATTATAGCAACGCAAAGCTTATTTACTGCTAAATTTTGATTTAAAAACGCAAAAATGTATAATACGCCAAATTTAATCCAAGGCGAGAGATGAACGAAAATTTAAACGATTTTATAGACGCATTTTTACTAGACGGCGGCGAGCAGAACGAAAATGCGCTAATCGCAGCGCTAAAAAAGGCCGAGTTTTTAGCGCCCGTACTCATAAACCAAGCCTTAGCAAAGCCTGACGGCAGCGCAGTTTACGAAGAAGAAGGCTCAAATATAAAATTCGTCCTGCTTGAAGACGAAGAGAGCGGGCTTAGCTATTTCCCCGCGTTTTCTAGCAGAGGCGAGATGATGAGATGGCGAAACGACGCCGAGCAAGAGGTGATAAATCTGCGCCTAAAAGACTACGCCGCGATGATAGAAGGCGGCGAGGGCAAATACGCGGGCGTCGTGATAGACGCGTTTTCGCACGATTTGATCTTAGATTTTGTAAAGCTAAAAGCGATTTGCGCGGAGTAAATTTAGCTAAATTTGGATGATTGTTTTGCTCTTAAGGTTGCCGATTTTAATCATAAAAGCAAAATTTCGCCGCTTAATCTGCAAAAGCGCCGATTTTAGCGGAGTTTTAAATTTACGCTCAGTCGCGCTCTTGCCTCGTTTTGCGAAAATAGGCGAAATTTAATAAATTTAGTAAAATGCGGCCAAATGCGCTCTTACAACACGCAATCTATCAAGTAGACAAGCTGGCGGCAAATCCAAAGGCGCATCGCCAAAGCGTAAATTTAAGGAGAAAAAATGAAAGATTTTAGGCAAAGATATGTCGCGCTACAAAAGGCGTTTTGGGATTCTGACGGCGGCGCGGCTAGCGTTTTGGCGCTATATGAGCTAAAAGACGAGCTGGAAAAATGCGATGAAAAAGAGGCAAAGGCCGTGCTAGTAGACGTTTACTATCTACTGGAGCTTAAAAAGAGCGCCTATGAGTTGCTTGATAAAATTTGCGACCCCAAAGACAAAAAACAGCTAAAAAGGCTCGGGTATCTAAAACAATACGCCCTAGACGGCGACGAGGACGCGATAAAACGCCCAAAAACCGCGAGCAAATCGGCGCGCGCGGGCAAAAAGCCAAAAGCCGTGCCTCATTTTCGCTACCACCCCGATCCCGTTAAATCTGGCGTGTTTAAGGACGATATAAGCGTGGTTTGCGAGTGCTGCGAGCAGGAGACGGACGTTTATTATTGCGGTCACGTCTATAGCGAAAGCGACGTGAAATACCTCTGCCCGCACTGCATCGCTAACGGCAAGGCTGCGGAGAAATTTGACGCTACCTTCGTCCAAGACGCAGACGAACTGCCTAGAGGCGCGGCTAATGCGCAGGCTAAAACGGACGAGCTTTTTAAAAGGACGCCCGGGTATTTTTGCTGGCAAGGAGAGCGGTGGCTTACGTGCTGCGATGATTACTGCGAGTTTTTAGGCGACGTGGGCACGAAAGAACTGCGAAAGATGGGTATAGCAGACGAGGTTTTTACCCAGTATGCTCTGCGCGGCGAATACGATGTGCAGACCGTGCGAGAATACCTGGAAGCGGGCGGCTTCATGGCGGGATATTTGTTTCGTTGCCCTAGCTGCGGCAAATATAAAATCAACGTCGATGCGGAGTGAGACTGCGGTACAAGCGCCGTAAACTCGCGCTCGGTTTAAATTTATGCGATTTGCTCATCGGCTTGCGTTTTTATGGCGATTTTGCTTTACATCTACGATACCGCAAAATGTAAATTCGCGCTTTGGCATAAATTTATTTGCCTAGTTTTCGGGCGTTTAAATTTATTAAAAGGCGCCGTATTAGCTTGACGTTTTGCGCTATTTTGCTTGCCGCAAATTTTAGATTTTATTTATTTGCCAAGAGCGGTAAAACAGAGTCTATCTCTACCTAATCAAGCTGGACGCACCGTTAAAAGGCGGCGTAAATTTAGTCTATGCTTGAGCAAAATTAGCAGGCGTTCTAGCGTCCGCATCGCCAGATCCTCAAACGACAGCTTTGGCATTTAAGGCAAGTCAAATTTTAGCCGCGTATCGCGAAAATTCGGCAACCCGCCGTGCGGTAAGCGCAACCTAGTCTTTGCGGCTAGCGTTTTTGCGTAGCGTAATTTATTCGCGCGCGCATGTAGGATTATCTTTTTGTGTGTCGTGCATGCCTTTAAATTTAGCCCAAAAGGCCGTTTTTACCGCGGCAACCGTCAGGCGCGTCCTAAATCGGCATTTAGTTGCCTTTTTTGCTTTAAATAGACTTATGGCGCGCAAGCGAAGGCAAAACCGATTTGCTGTTAGGCGCAAATCCCCGAATCGCGGTTTTAAAATTATTTTGCATTCAGTCGCCCGGCCAAAGCCTGCGCGCAGGCAAACGCAAAGTGCAGGTTGTAGCCGCCGAGCATCCCCGTTACGTTTAAAACTTCGCCGATAAAATAAAGCCCGCGCACGCCCTTTACGCCGCAGTCTGCCTCTAGCGCGTCCGTGTCTACGCCGCCTTTTGTAACTTCTGCTCGCTCAAAGCCAAACGTCCCCGCGGGCGCGAATTTGTAAGCAAAGAGCCGTGAGATTTTCGCCGCCTCGTCCGCCTTGTACTCGCCGTACGACTTGTCGCTAAGCCCCGCCGCGCGTAAAAACTCCAGCGTAAAACGGCGCGGTAGCGGCAGGACGGTGCTGAGCTGTTTTTTGCTTTTTTGCGCGGTTTCGATGCTAAAATTCGGGCAAAAATTTATCTCGATCAGACCTTTTTGCCAAAAAAGCGAAGCGTTTAGCACGGCCGGGCCGCTTATGCCTTTATGCGTGAAAAGCACGTCGCCCGCGATTTTAGTCCGCTTTTTTTGATTAGATTTCCAGGCTTTTGCATCACCGTTTAAACTTTCGCCGCCGTTAAATTCTATCTCTTGCGAGGCGTTAAATTTAGCGTCCGACTCGTAAAATTCTCGGTTTTTATCCAAAGGCGCTTCGTTTGCGGTTAAATTTAGCTCAATTTCGCCGTTTTGTCTTGATGCAGCAAGCGTTACGACTTTTTTCGAATTTAAATCATTCGTTTGCAAGGGCGCGGACTTGTCGCTTGACTGCTTTAAATTTGCGCCGATAGTTTCTCGGCATACGCTAAATTTATCCTCTTTTGTATCCGCGTCACCGCTTTTACTTTGCGAGCAGGATTTGCTATCGTCGCCGCTTTTTTGCGGCGCTCGTTCCAGCAAAATCTGCGCAGGAAAGCAAACTCCGCTTAGATTTTTAAACCAAAACTCGTCTTTTTGCACGGTAAATCCCACGAGCGCGGGCGCGGGCGGGACGACTTTGATGCCGAAGCTTTGCGCTATTTCGTAGCCGATATCGCTTGCGCCCAGGCTTTTGTAGCTTAGTCCGCCGCTAGCTACGACGAGGTTTTTGGCGTAAAATTTATCTCCGTTTTCGGCGACGACCTCGAAAATTTCGTCTAAATTTCGCTTGACGTTTTGTAAATTAGGCGCGTCGCTGCCGCAAGAACCCTCAAATTTATCGCCGTTTAGCACCGAAAAAGCGTCCGTAATTTCGCCGCTTTCGTCGGCTAAAATTTTTTTCGCGCCCTTTACGCAAACACCGCAAAATATTTGCGCTCCGCTTTGTCTAGCGCGTTTTAAAAGCACGCTCAAAACGTCTTTTGCGCCGCTTTCGCAGAAAAATTGGCTCTGCTTTTGTTCGTTAAATTTTAGCTCGCCGAAAAATTTTAAAACGTCTTTGAAGTCTAGATTTTTTAGGATATTTTTTACGAAACCAGCGTCGCCTAGGTAGTTTGACGCGTCTATGCGGCGGTTTGTGGCGTTACATCTGCCTCCGCCGCTAGCTAGGATTTTCTTGCCCGCCGAGCCGTTTTTTTCGAGTAGGGCGACGCTTTTACCGCGTAAATTCGCCGCCAAAAATAGCCCTGCCGCGCCCGATAAAATTAAAAAAACGTCGTAAATTTTGAAAATTTTAGCCATTATAAAACCTTAAAATTTACGCGCGGCAAAGCTAGCTAAAATCAAAAGCTGTTTTTTAGCGCTAGGAATTTTTGCTCTTGCGCTTCGTCTAGTTTCATTTTTTCGTTGCGATTTACGAAAAGCTTAAATATCGCGTTGTGATCCGCGTCGTAAAAGTGCAGGCTGTGTCCTAGAAAGCCCATAAATTTGGTGCTTACAAAGCCGATGGCGCAAACTGCGTCCTCTTTTAGATGGCCGCCTAAAAATCCGCTTTTGCCGCTAAAATTTAAAAATCCCTGCGCGCGCTTTGGCGCTTGGACGTTCGTTTTTATCTCGATGATAAACTCGGGCGTATTTTTGATAAAAAGCATCTCGCCCCAAGTGCTGATTTCTTCAAAAATTTTCATCAAATTTTCTGCGCCGACTAGCTTAAATTCGTCATCGCCGCGGTACTGCAAGATATCGTACTCGCGCACGCCTAGTTTCTTTGCCGCGTCGTAAACGGACATCTTTTTATCCTCGAAAAGCTCGTCGATTTGTTTTTTTAGATCGCTCATTTTGATCCTTTTTTGGGATTAGATTTTGATAATGGTATTTAAAAATAGCTAAAAACCCGCTAAATTTGCGCGCTTTACGCCCTTGCATTTAAAGCGCCGATCGAGCCGTAAATTTAGTCGCCGGGCGCGCACGATTTTGTAAATTCGCTCCGTCCGCAAACTCGCTAAACGCCTAAAAATCGCTTTATCTCCGTCTCGTTTGTTAGCTTGGAGTTAAATTTAACGACTAAATTTTGGGCGTTTTTGTAGCATTCTACGACGCCTTTTTGCTTTTCGACCTCGGCCATGTCGGCATCCGTGTCAGACGGCAGATAGATATTTTTAAAGATATTGGGGTTATCTAGCCACTTTAGCGAGACTAGCCACGCTACGCAAAGCGCGGTAACTATGGCCGCTAGCGCGTCTAGGCCGTAAAAGTTAAGCACCGCTCCGCCTCCGATGCCGCCGATAAAATTTCCCATGTAGCCAAACGAGTTAAAGATGCCTAGAGCCGCGCCCTTTTGGCTTACTTTGCTAAATTTGGACGCCATTGATTGTAAGATCGGCTCGTGCAGGTTAAATCCGATAAAAAATATAATCACGCCCGCGTAAAATAGCGGCTTGTGTCCGAGCGAAAGCGCGAAAAGTCCGTAACTAGCGACGAAAAGCGATACGCCGATGATTAAAATTTGCTTTGTGATGCGCCTTGTTTCGCCCACCGCGCCGCCTACGCCCATAGCGATAAAGCCAAATGCCGTAGCGACGGCGTAAATGCCGCTTAGATCGCTTTTTTGCATGCCAAAGTAGCGCACGACGGCGATAGGAATGATGATAAAAGCCGCCGACATCAGCATTTTTTGCATGAAATTGCTAATGTTCATCAGGAGCAAATTTCTATTTGCAAGCAGTTTTAGCGCGGGAGTTTTGGCTTGAGAGTGCGCGATCTTGGGCTCTTTACCCACGGCCGTGTATAAAAGCGCGATGCAAACAACCGTAACCGCAATCGAGAGGTAAAAGAGGCTTGAAAGCCCGTATCTGTGGCTAAGAATCGGAGAAAGAATCATCGAAAGCGTAAAGCTAAGGCCGATAAACGCGCCCATCATCGCCATCGCGTGTCCGCGCACTTCCTCTTTAGTCATATCGCTCATAAACGCCGTAGCCACCGCACCTATCGCGCCCGCGCCCTGGATAAATCTACCCAAAATCATCGTATAAATATCGGTAGCGATCGCGCAAATAGCGGCTCCGGCAATAAAGACGAGTAGGCCCGCTAGCATCGAGTTTTTACGCCCGAATCGGTCTGAAATATAGCCGAAAACCACCTGAAACGCGATCTGCGAAATCGCGTAAACGCCGATGAGAACGCCCACTAAAAACTCGGTCGCGCCCTCAAGCTCGAGCGCGTAAACGCTGATAACTGGCAAAATGATAAAGAGTCCGAAAAATCTACTGCCGATGATGAAAGATAGGGGCAAAGCGCTTTTTACTATCATAAATTTCCTTTTTTAAAAGGAGTGATTTTACCCGAATTTTGATAATACGTAAATTAAAGCCGAATTTGATAAAATGCGCGGATTAAAAATAGCATAGCGAAGTATTTTTGGATTATTTTTACGGTTGCGTAGATGAAATTTTGCGTAGGCTAGGCACGTAGCCTGTCTGGCGAAATTTTAGCAAGCTACGTAAAAAGAACCAAAAAGACAAGCTAAAAAAAGGAAAAAATTTGATAATAGTTTTAGCAACGTCAAACTCCGACAAAGTACGCGAAATAAAAGATTTTTTAAAAGGCTACGAAATTTACGCACTGCGCGAAATTTGCAAGCCTTTTGAGATCGTAGAGGACGGCGCGACTTTCGCCGCAAACGCGCTAATCAAAGCTCGCGCCGTGCAGGCAAAACTGCGCGAGCTAAATTTGGCGGACGAGTTTATCGCGCTAAGCGACGATAGCGGCATCAGCGTGGAGGCTCTTGGCGGCAGGCCCGGGATTTACTCAGCGAGATTTAGCGATATAAACGAGCGCGGGCAGATAACGGGCAAAAGCGCGACCGACGCTAGCAACCGCGCAAAGCTGATCTCGGAGCTAAATGCGCTAAATTTGACTAGTTCGCCCGCGTTTTACACCGCTTGTATCGCGGTTAGCTCAAATTTGGGCGACTTTACGGCGCACGGCTTTATGCACGGCACTGCGATTTCCCAGGAGCGCGGTAGCAACGGCTTTGGCTACGACAGCCTCTTTATCCCAAAAGGCTTTACTCGCACGCTTGGCGAGCTAGATGAGGGCACAAAGCTAAAAATCTCGCACCGCTCAAAGGGGCTGGAGCTTATAAAATACGTGCTAAAGAGTCTTGAGGGGAAATTTGGGCGCTAAGCTCGGAGCGCAAAAGAGAAAGTAAATTTGCGGGACAAAAACCCGGCTAAATTTGCCGTCCCTTAACGCTAGCGCGGTATAATCGCGCAAATTTAAAATTTGAGACGAAGATGAATCTGGTTTTATTCGACTTTGACGGGACGATCACGCGCGACGACTCGCTGCTCGAGTTTATCGCCTACGTCGTGGGATTTAAGAAATTTTTTCGGGGGATTTTTTGGCTTTCGCCCGTTTTGATCGGCTATAAGCTAAAAATTTGTAGCAACAACTACGCTCGCAGGCGGCTGATGACGTACTTTTTCTCGGGCATGAGCGCGGATAAATTCGCTCAAATTTGCAAAAAATACTCAAACACGCACATCGAAGATATCGTGAAATTTTCCGCGATGGCAAAGATCGCCGAGTATAAGGCAAACGGCGACAAGGTCGTGATCGTGACGGCGTCGCTCGAGGACTGGCTGGCTCCGTGGTGCCGGGCGCAGGGGCTTGAGCTACTGGGCACTCGCATCAAGAAAAAGGGCGGCGTGATAACGGGTGAGATCGACGGCACCAACTGCTACGGTGCGGAGAAGGTGCGCCGCGTGCGCGAGGCGTATGACACGGACGCCTTTGAGCGCGTGATCGCATACGGCGACAGCAGGGGCGACAAGGAGATGCTGGAGTTTGCCGACGAGGCGCATTATAGGGCGTTTGAGTAATAAATTAAAGATGCCTAGCTTTGCAAAGAGCAAAATTAAAGTATAATTAAAATTACAAAAACAACTAATACGTAGCGTTGCTATCGTTGCTTTTGTCCAACGATTTACTGCTGCTTTGCCTTCTAGGGCGCACTTATGGCAAAATAGGATAAGTTTAACTATAAATTTTTTAACATGCAGTGCGCAATAAATAGCTAATGCAGATATATTTTCAAGGGTGAATTATAAATAAACGGCATTAAAATAGCTAAATTTAACAGCTAAATTTATATAAAATTAGCGTAAGATTCAAAAAGTTGATTTAGCACATAAATTTAAGCGAAAATTTTTATATTTTAATTATCTATTTTCTATGCTTAAATTTAATCTATTAACGATTTGATTTAAATTTAGCATTATCATAAATGCCTCTCTTGATCGTTTGTATTTTGGTACCGCACTTCCTAGTAGCAGCACTTTTTGATCATCCATTTCTAGCATCTTATGAAATGCAACTTCAGTCCCAAGATTAGTTATATAGCCTTCATCCAGCGCGCGACCCTTGCTATCAATCTCTGAAAGAAATATTTGTTGGCTATTATACGGTTTTATTCCTATTATATAGCCGCCTTCTTTATATTTTATAAAACCGGGAGAAAAGAAATGGTCCGGATTGCCATAAACATTTGACTTTGTTATGATTTTACCTTCGTTATTTAATTTTAAAAGTTTGAGCGTTTTCATATTATATTTATTTTTTGATCTAAAAAGCACCAAAGCTGCGCCGTCATCATCAAGCATATCTTCAAAATATCCGTCCGTTTGTACTTTGGATTCAAAGATTATCTTACCGTTTGGATTAAATTTAGTTATGCCAAATTCTTTTACGAATAATAGAAAATTTCCATCATCTGTTTTTATCAGTTTTTCAAGTCCCTCTTTTGGCTTTTTGATCTCTCTTTGGGTTGGTTTTTTAGTTGGATCTTTTGGGTCGTATTCGTATTTGATGTAAAATTCATCTTGCAAATGAGAAACGTCGATTTGTTTTTTCCAGATTATTTTTGCATTTTTATCCATTCTAAATATATTATTTTTGTAGTCGCATGCTATAAATTCGTCATTATCCGTCGGCGCTATGTGCTTTAAAGGATAGGGAAGTTTATTTATGATTTTATGCGTCGCTTTGTCTATGACGTAGGTTGCTTCTTCGTTACCTATTACGTAGTAGCTTTGCATTTGCGCTGCTATTAGTTTGGCTCTTCCTTGATAGCTTTTATCGACTATTTTTCTCCAAATTTCGCGCCCGCTTTTATCTACTTTTATAAAAAGGTCGGGCTCTCTTGCGTTTTGATACTCTCCGGCTAATATATATCCATCCTCGGTAGAGACTGCCATGCTAACGGAGGCAAAGCCGTTTTGCGAAAACGGCAGATCCCAAACAGGCTTTGATTTATCTATATTTTTGCTTGAATCCTCTAATTCTTTTATATCTATCTGCGTTCTTGTCGCCTCTTTTGATGCCGGTTGAGCATCGTTTCGAATCACGCCTACAATCCCATCGTAGGCAAAAGATATTATCATATGGCGCTCGTCGGGATGCAGGGCTAAATTTGTTTTCTTTGCTTCGGGCATATAGTAGCTTCTTAGGCGCTCTGGCTCAAAATTATCCGAAATATCTAAGATGTCTATGCTGCGCAAGACATTGTCTTGTAAACTGGCTCTGCTTCTGGCTATATATGCCAAATCTCCCTCTTTGTTAATAACAAAATCATAAATTCTGTTATCGACCATATAGTTTTTTAAAAATTTTATTTTTCGAATATTTTCGATGTCGTATATTTTAAAATTGTGAAGTTCATTTGAGTAAAGATATTTTCTATCCGGGGAAATACTCAAATGTATAACTGGTTTAAAGTCTTCTTTCTTATAGACCTCTTTTATATTTTTCGGGTCACTCACGTCGAGCGTGTGAAACCCTGCGAAATCGGACATTAAAATATATTTTTTAGAGTAAATCGCTATGTCGCCGTTTTCTATATTATTAAAACTTTCTATGCTTATAAATTCGCCTATCTTTTTAATATCGTCTGATGAAATATCTAGGATGCACATACCGTCTATGGATTTTATGTAGGCTAGCTTGTTGTCATCACTTAATTTTATTTTATGATAACCTTTGGCTTCAAACTTGGTTGCTACGTTTACATTTTTAGGATCCGTAACATCAAGACGCAAAATGCCTAAATTTGGACTTGCGACGTACAGACTTTTGCCGTCATTCGACTCGGCTGCTTGAATATCTTGTACTTTATATTTGGCTTCAGGAAAATAAAAAAGCCCAAGCAGTTTTATATGGTCTAAATTTGATATATCTATCACGCTTATGCCGTCTCTATCGTGCCCGATAGTATAGAGTTTCTTTTTGTCGCGAGATATTATCATATCGCGTACTTCAAACGGAATTTGAACGGAGTTATTTATAATATCTTTTTTATATATCGTTACGTCGCCTTTATATGCCGATTTGTCTCTATTTTGTGAAATTTGAGCCTTTTGAACCGGCGTCTGCGGGCGAGCGACGGTAAAATTTTGCGCTAAGCTTTCAGGCTCCTTGTCTGCATACTTTAGGTATAGAAAAACAAAGGGTAAAATAACGATCAAGGCGGTAAAGTAGATCGTAAATTCTCGTTTTTTCTTTACGTTAGGATCGATCATCTAAACCTCATAAATCCATAGAAAAAGATGTTTTAAATTCTTGCGCTTTTTGCGACTATTGGATTTTGTTTTCGAGCTTGGCCGTTACTTCTTTTAGAGCCGTTACTTCGGTTTTGATTTTTTCTACGGCTTGGGCTTTAAACGTATTTATCTTACCCATAGCCTCTTCTATCTGGCTAAAAGCTTGCTTTAGCGTCTCTATATCCAGCGTCGCATCGCCCGACATCTTGTAGATTTCGCTTGCTTGCGTGTTTAGTCTTTGCGCGTTGGCTAAAATCATATCGTTTGTGAATTTCTTGGTTTTTTCGGCCGTTTCTAACGCATTTTTTTGATTTTGCAGCGTTATAGCCATCGCGATACCGATCTCTACGGCTCTTTTGGTTACGGCTTTTACGTTTGA
>CAUQCZ010000026.1:0-10653 GCA_963516335.1 uncultured Campylobacter sp.
ATTTTTGTCGCAGGAGGCGCGGCTGCCTACGGGCGTGCTGCTAGTTAGCGGCGGGCACACGATGGTGCTAGATATCGGCGCGGACGGGGCTGTCGGCGTGCTGGCTGCCACGATGGACGATAGCTTCGGCGAGAGCTTTGACAAGGTCGCAAAGATGCTGGGGCTGGGGTATCCGGGCGGCGTAGCGGTCGAAAAGGCGGCAAAAAGCGGGCGCGCGAGGTTTAAATTTACCGTGCCGCTGCTGGGCGACGCGCGCACGGCGTATAGCTTCTCGGGGCTAAAAAATCAGGTTCGCGTCGAAACCGAAAAGCTTGCCGCAAGCGGAAATCTCGGCGCGCAGGATGTCGCCGACATCTGCTTTGCCTTTGAAAATACGGCTTGCAAGCATATCTTAAACAAGCTAGAAAAGATCTTTGCCCAGCGTAAATTTGAGCGTTTCGGCGTCGTGGGCGGAGCAAGCGCGAACCTAAATCTGCGCTCCCGCCTAAAGGCTTTGTGCGACAAATACGGCTGCGAGCTCATATGCGCGCCGCTGGAGTTTTGCTCCGATAACGCAGCGATGATCGCACGCGCAGGACGAGAAAAATACCTGCGCGGCGAGTTTACGGGGCTTGATTTGCAGGCAAGTCCTAGAAGCGAGCTAACGAGGATTTAGTTTCGGCTTTTGGCCAAAATTTGCTTTTTAGCTCAAATTAGGTGACTTCTATCGTCAAATTTTATTTGCGCGAGACGCTTAAATTTGTAATGCGGCGAGTCGCCTTTTGGTTTATAAATTTAGCTCTTTTATCGCTCGTAGAATTTCATCCTCGCGGGCTAGAAAATCCTTTGCGATGACGATAAATTCGTTATTTTTTAGCGAGGCGATGTCGTAGATCGGGGCTTTGAGCGTCGCTAGATCGATCATCTTTGCGCCAGCGCCCGCAGCGATCATCTCGCCAGCGGCGTTGTCCCAGATAGAGCTTGGCGAGTAGCGCATGTAAGCGCCCGCGAGATTTTCGGCGATGCGGCAGTATTTGATCGCTGAGCTTAGCCTTGCGATGTCCAAATTTAGGGCGGTCGCGAGCTTGCCGGCCGTTACGTTTTTGCCGCGTTTGCCGCTGATTATCGTTTGCGGCGCGCATTCTTTTGCGGCTAAAATTTGCGGGATAAACGCGCCGTTTTTATAAAGCTCTTTTTGCGTTCGTTCGTCTTTTGCCGCGCTATAAATTTCGCCGGTAACGGGCACGTAGATGACGCCAAGAACCGGGCGTGCGTCCTCTATGAGCGCGATGCAGACGCAAAACTCGCCGCTGCCCTCGATAAAATCCTTCGTGCCGTCTAGCGGATCGATGAGCCAAAACGTCCGCGCGGACTCGCCCAAAATCTTTTCCTCCGAGCAAATTTGGATCCGCGAGCTTTTTAGCGTTTCAAATATCGCAGCGTTTGCCGCGAGATCGGCCGAGGTCACGGGCGAATGATCGGTTTTTAAATTTACCTCGAAATTCCGGCAGTTTTGACTGAGTGCACTTTCGGGCAAGGTCGAACGAGCCGCTAAAATCTCGTCGTCAAAGCCCTTGTGGGCGTAAAATTTTATTATCTCGTCGCCTGCTTTTAGAGCCGCAAGTTTGGCTAGGTTTAGTAAATTTTGCATTTTTGTTTCTTTTAAAAAGGCTTGTCTTTTGAGTGCTTTTTGCGGAGTTTGCTAAAATTTTGCTCGGCAGACTATATGTCTAGCCTACGCAAAATTTTCGCTACACAACCCCAAAAATCATCTCAAAATACTTCGCCTTAGTATTTTATATTTAAATTTGAGTCAAATTTATAAATTTAGGTTTCAAATTCCGCTCGCCCAGACCCGCACCTTGAAAATATAAATTTTGCCTTAGCTTAAAGAGTTAAGGCGCCGTATTTTTTCGTCAGACGAGGCAGTGGCAAACGAGGCGAGGGAGCGTATATATAATACGTGACCGAAGCCGACTGAGCCGCTAACGACGTATGGCAGAAAAATGTAAGCCGCAAAATTTAAAATTACTTCGGCGTTCTGTTCGTCTCACCTACGTATAGCTGCCTCGGCCTAACGATCTTTATACTCTCCTGCTCTTTTAGCTCTATCCACTGACTGATCCAGCCGGGGATCCTGCCGATGACGAAAATAACCGCAAACATATCGTTTGGTATGCTAAGCGCCTTTAAAATCAGTCCCGAGTAAAAATCTACGTTCGGGTAGAGATTGCGCGAGATGAAATACTCGTCGTTTAGCGCGATCTCCTCGATCTTTTTGGCGATTTTTAGAAGCTCGGTGTTTATGCCGATCTCGTCAAATAGCTTATCACACATGGATTTTAGCACTTTTGCGCGCGGATCAAAGTTTTTATACACGCGGTGGCCGAACCCCATCAGCCTAAACGGATCGTTTTTGTCTTTGGCGCGGGCGATGTATTTATCTACGTTTTCTACCGAGCCGATCTGCTCTAACTGGCGGATGACACCTTCGTTTGCGCCGCCGTGAGCCCAGCCCCACAGCGCTCCGATACCAGCGGCGATACACGCATACGGGTGCGCGTGCGTCGAGCCTACGGTGCGAACGGTCGTCGTGGATGCGTTTTGCTCGTGGTCGGCGTGTAGCATAAAGACCGTATCTAGCGCCTTAACTTCGATAGGTTTTAGATCCACGTGTTCGTACGGATAGGCTCTCATCATGTAGAGGAAATTTTCCGTAAAGCCGCGGTCTAAATTTGGATAGATGATCGGCAACCCGCGCGAAAATCTATAAGAAAACGCCGCGATGGTCGGGATTTTGGCGATTATTCGCATCGCCATCTCGTGGTACTCCTCGGGCTTATCCATGTTTAGGTGGTCAAAGTAAAACGCAGAAAGCGCAGAGACCGCCGCCTGCAAGATCGCCATAGGATGCGCTTTATCAGGGAAAGCGTCGAAAATTTTCATCATGCCCTCGTGAATGAAGCTGCGTTTTTTAAGCTCGAGTTTAAATTCGTCGTATTGCTTTTTGTTCGGCAGCTCTTTATTTAGCAGCAGATACGCCACATCGATGAAGGTTTTGTTCTCCGCTAGATACGCGATGTCGTAGCCGCGGTACATCAGCTCGCCTTTTAGCCCGTCGATATAAGTGATGCTAGAGCGGCACATCGCCGTCGAGGTGTATCCACGGTCAAACGTAAACATCCCCGTATCGCTAAAAAAGGTCGAGATGTCGATGACGTCGGGCCCCATCGTGCCGTGCAGTATCGGAAAGTCGTAGCTTTTGCCGTTTCTATTGTCTGTTAGCGTAACCGTATCGCTCATTTTAGCTCCTTTTGCAAATTTTTATTTCCGTAGCTCATTAGGATTTTGATACAAATCGTTACTATTATAGCCTGAGTTAGGCTCGCTAGTATGAAAGAGAAGTAAAAATTTTCATTTATACCGCCTGATTTGTAGGCTATGGTAGCAACCGCGATAAGAAGCGTTAGGGGCATCGAGTGCGAAAGCGCGTAAAGAAGGGTCTTGCGGAAGCCTAGCAAATTTAAAAACACGCTCGCGCTCACGGCTCTAAACAAAGTCATAACTGTTACGATTAGTAGCGCGTCCCTAACCACTCCGTCTATAAAAATGGCATTTAACTTAAACGTCGAACCGATATGAACGAAAAAAGTCGGTACCAAAAATCCAAAACCGAAACTCGCAAGCTTATGCGGCAGGTCTTTTTTATGATCAAAAAAGGTCGCTATAAAGGTTCCTGCTACAAACGCGCCGAATGCAATCTCTAAATTTAGATAAAGCATAAGCGCGATAATGCTAAAAAATAGCGCCATGCACAAACGAATGTCTTTTTCGGCATTATCGTAGTGAGGCATCAATATGACGCGCAGCTGCGGATACCACCAAAATAGTACGTTTAGCGCCTTAAACGCGCCCGCGCTAAGCACCAAAAAGCCGCCCAGATATAGCGTCGTGAGCGCAAGCTCGCTACCGGCGCCAAATTTCATATACGCTCCGACGAAAGTAAGCGCGGCAATGCTAACGACCTCTCCGATGGAGCCTACGAGCATGCCTAAATTTAGCCAATCTTTATCCTTGCCGTACTCTTTAAAAAGCGTAAAAATCATCCCCACGCTCATCAAAGGAATTATCAAGATAAACAGCTTGTCGATATTAAACGCAAAGGTAGTAAATGCCGAAAGCGCGTAAAGTATGGCGATATATAAGAGTCCGAGCTTTAAAATTTTCTTATCGGTGGTAAAAAATATCTTTAGATCAACCTCGGTGCCCGCCAAAAACATCAGGTAAAAAAATCCCACTTCGCTCACGATTTTAAACATTTCATTGTGGCCTATGAGCCCTAGGTATCCTGCGAGCGCGCCTAAAATAATCTCCACGGGCGCGATAGGGATGCGTAAAATTTTAGAAAAATATGGCGATGAAAAAACGATAAGAGCTAGAACGATAAGAATACTTAGTCCGTCGGTTTGCAAATTTATCCTTTCTAAAAATGCGCGATTATAGCTTAAGCTTCGTTACGGTTTGATAAATTTGCGCTAATTAAGAAGACTGCTTTGGATTAAATTTTAGGATATGGGCTTTGAAATTTACGGCAGATACCAAGAGTAAAATAGCCGAGCGCACACTCGGCTAAAATTCACTTTTAAAAAAGGCTCTCGCCTTTAGACAAACTTATTTGAAGAGATTTGATTAAGGCTATCTTAACCCAAAATCGCAAGCAAAGTCCCTAGCCGTAAGCAAATTTGTTAGGCTAGGGACTCGTATAAATCTATGCTATGCGGGATAAATCCCGCTAAAAGCAGAAAAATTTACGTTTTCCAGCTACGCGCTACGCGGGGTTGCCCCCGCTTCGCGTAGAAATTTTACGTTTTTCCGGTTCCGTAAAGCCTAAACGGCTTTACTTCACCTAGAAACGTTTTAATACTACTGGAGTAGTCTCAAGACATTTTGCTGAACGGAGTTAGCTTGGCTCATAGCATAACTTCCTGATTGAGCAAGGATGTTAAACTTAGAGAAGTTTGCGCTCTCGCTAGCAAAATCAACGTCTCTGATTTGAGATTCGGCTGATTTTACGTTTACTTGAGTAACCGTGATGTTGTTTACGGTTGCGACAAGCTGATTTTGAACAGAACCTAGGTCAGAGCGGATCTGATCAAGTGTTTTTTGAGCAGATTCAGCGATATCCATAACAGCCATCGCGCCGCGCAAGGTCATAACGCCCGCTGATTGATTTACGCTTAGCTCCTTGCTCATTCTTGAAAAGCCCATGGCCGTAGCTACTTTTTTATCTATTTGGCCGCGAACGTCTCTTAAAGAAACAGACTGTTGCTGACCGCCGTCTGCAGAAAATGCATCTTTACTTAGATTAAGTTTAGTAGTTCCGCCGATTTTTATATCGCGTCCATCCAAGCGAACTAGATTCAAACGACCTACGAAACCTTTGGTTAATGCAGCCGTTCCCTTACCTAGACCTTTTGAAAGGTCGCCGCCTTTTACTTGTATGCCTCGGCCGTCGCGGCTAGTTAAGACCATAGTTCCGGTTTCTGCGTCTACTGAAGCCTCTACGCCGGTTTGGTCTTTTACTTTATTGATAGCATTTACTAGAGCGCCGTTGCTGTCGTTTGCTTTTACGTCGAGGTCGCCTATTTTTACGCCGTTGATAGAAAGGCTCTTGATAAGTCCTCCCGGTATCGCTACTGATGCCGTACCTCTCCAAGTTACGTCAAACGTAGCTCTAACGCCCGTTTTATTCGCTACTTTATTGATATTTTCAGCTAGCGCGCCTACACCTTGACCCAAACCGGTTCCTATAGTAGCTTTAGCAACGCGAACATCGTTTACGCCGTCTACGTTTAAAAATTTCATATCGACGACGTTTGCAGAAGCTTTAGAAAAAGGATTCGCAAGCGTTAATAGTTTTGAACTCTCAAATCTAGTTAGACCGATCTTATCTGACGTAGTAGCGCCGATAGAAGCCTTAACGGTTTGGTTTGAGTAAGCGCCGATTTGGAATTCTTTGTTAGAGAATGTTCCGTTTAGTAGCTGCTGACCGTTGAAAGACGTAGTATTACCGATGTTGTCTAGCTCTTCCATTAGGCGAACGATATCGGCTTGCAAAGCTTGACGAGAATCGCTTGTTTGACCGTCTTGGGCTGACTGGGTAGCTTTTACCTTGATAGTATCAAGAATTTTTAGCTGCTCGTCCATAGCTTTATCGGCTACTTGGATGATACCGATAGCATCGTTACCGTTGTTAATAGCTTGACCAAGCGCGCTAGCTTGGCTTCTTAGGCTATCAGCGATAGCAAGACCGGAAGCGTCGTCTGCTGCAGTTTGGATTCTTAGGCCTGAGCTAAGTTTACCCAAAGAAAGAGAAAGGTTGCGGTTGTTACCGACTGCGTTTGCGTGTGTGTTTAGAGCGTTTACATTCGTGTTAATACGAAAACTCATTGTAAATCCTTTTAAGTTTAATTACGACTTCTTGTCGTTCAAAAACTATATCGGACGAAATCAAAAAAACTTTAGGGAAAAAGAAAAAAAATCGCAAAAATTTTAAATTTGACGAGAAAACCCTCGAAAAATCGGGCGCGGCGCAGATTAAGCAAACCAAAACGCTCGCAACCGTATGCGCAGCGCGATTTAAATCCCAAGCCCTATATAATATTGCAACGTCAAATTTAGCACCTTAGAGGCGCGGGTCTCGGTGCCTAAAATTTAGATTTTAGCGAATAGCGGCGCCTAGATAACAAAACCCGAGGCAAACAGAAACGCTAAAAAACGCGTTTAAAAATGCGGCTAAATTTTGTCCCGAGCTAAAAAGGCGCACCGTCTCATAGCTAAACGTCGAAAACGTCGTAAAACCGCCGAGCGCGCCGACGACTAGAAATAGCCTTAAATTTTCGCTCAAATTTAACGAGAGTAGTACGCCGATCAAAAAGCTACCAAGAGCATTGACGCAAAGAGTAGCAAGCGGAAAATCGGGGCAAAATTTAGCGACCGCGCTGCTTAAAACAGCTCTACAAATCGACCCCAAAAATCCGCCGCACCCGATTAAGAGCAAATTTTGCATCAGTGGCAAAGCGTTGCGAAGCTAAATCCGCGCGCCTTGAACTCGGCGATATCGCGGCTGGCGACCTCGCCCTTGGTCGTGAGGTAGTCGCCGATAACGACAGCAGAGACGCCGTGATCAAAGATTTCGTATTGGCGTTCGCCTAAAATTTTCTCCCTACCGCCTGCTATCATCACGCGAGCGTTAGGCAGTGCGCGGACGGTGTCATCGATTATCCGCAAGGCTTCGTCCGCTCCCATAGGCGGCCGTTTGACGCGTAGCGCATCGTTTGGGATAAAGAAATTTATCGGGCTAGAAAACGGATCAAGCTTCGCAAGGCTAGCTTGCAGGCTCGCGCGATCGGCCTCGCTCTCGCCAAGGCCGTAAATGCCGCCCGTGCACAGCATCAGTCCCGCTTCTTTGGCGTCAATGTTGGTCTGCCAGCGCTCGTCCCAGCTATGCGTCGAGCAAATTTGCGGGAAAAACTCGCGCGAGGTTTCTAGGTTGTGGTTGTAGCTAAACACGCCCGCACTTTTTAACTCTTTTAGCTGTGGTAGCGTCGCCATGCCGTTGCAAGCGATCAGCATGAGGTTTGGGACTTCTTTATTTACGGCGCGCGCGAGGCGGGCGATCTCCTCGGTCTTTTTGTCCGTGAGCCTTGCGCCGCTGGTAACTAGGCAAAAGCCCAGCGCGTGATTTGCCGCTGCAATCTTGGCCTCGGCGACGACTTGCTCGGCGGTTTTCATTTTGTATTTTTCGATGCTGGCATTTATGCCCGCACTTTGCGTACAGTAGCCGCAGTCTTCGGAGCAGTTGCCGGAACTTACCGAACAAATAGCGCATAACATAATAGTTTTCATTAGATTATTCCTTTTTTAGCGGCTCGTCTTTTTGCCCTATACTTCGTTGGATTTCGCTGCGGGCTGCAGTCACGTATTACATATACGCTCCTTTGCCCTTGCTTATCCGCCTCGTCTATGACAAAAATACTTCGCCTTGACTTTTTATGTTCAAATTTGAAGTCAAATTTGCAAATTTTACTCGCCGAGACCTGCACCGCGAAAATGCTAAATTTGGCTTAGTTAAATTTGGAATCAAATTTTGTTTCCAAATGTGCGGCACAATAACGTGTTTTAAATTTGTAAGGCGACGTATTTTTGCGTTTAGACGAGGCGGAAATGAGCCGAGCGAGGGCGCATACAAGCAGTATGTAACCGAGCTTCGGCGAAATTTCTAACGAAGTATAAACCAAAAAGACAAGCCGCCGTTATTGTTCCGCGATTTGTACCTTCTTCTTGCACTTCACACACTCGTGAAACGTCCCTTTTTTGAGTTCCTTTTTGATCATATCGCCGCCGCATTCGTCGCATTTTTGCGCGACCGGCTCGTAGTTTGAGACGAAGTCGCATTTGGGGTAGTTTGCGCAGCCGTAAAATTTACCCCTGCGGCTGATGCGCTCGACGATATCGCCTCCGCATTTTGGACACGGTACGTCGATCTTTTTGAGCTCTTTTTTCGGTTTTGCCGTAGCTTCACCTTCCTGTGCGCCTTGCCCTTCCTTTGCGATATTGCGCGAGTACTTGCATTTCGGGAAATTTCCGCACGCGATAAACTCGCCGTAGCGTCCCTTTCGCAGCAGTAGTTCGCCGCCGCACTCGGGGCACTTTTCGCCGATCGGAGTGGCGACTTTTTGGCTTTTTATGCCCGTTTTGCCAGCCGAAATTTTATCCATAAACGGATGATAAAAATCGCTCAAAAGCTTTTGCCAGTCGGCTTTGTCTTCTGCGACGTGGTCGAGCTTTTCTTCCATATTTGAGGTAAATTCGCTATCGACGATGTCACTAAAATGCTCCTCTAAAACGCCCATCATCGTAAAGGCGATCTCGTTTGGCACGAGCTGCTTTTTCTCGACTTTGACGTAGTCGCGAGAGGTTAGCAGCGAGATAGTCGGCGCGTAGGTGCTAGGGCGCCCGATGCCTAGGCTTTCTAGCTTTTTAACGAGCCCTGCCTCCGAATAGCGAGACGGCGGCTCGGTGAAGTGCTGCGAGCTTTTGATGCTTTGCAGGTTCATCTCGTCGCCGATTTTTAGATCGGGCAAAATTTTATCCTTATCCATATCGCCGTAAACGCGGTAAAATCCGTCAAACAGCACCTTGCGGCCGCTTATTTTAAACTCCCCTTTTGCTCCCGCGACGAATACGTTTTGCGTCTGGCTAATGCTAGCGCTCATCTGGCAGGCCAAAAAGCGGTTGTAGATGAGCGTGTAGAGGCGCAATGCGTCTTTTTCTAGGTACTGCGCGGCGATGGCAGGCGTGAAGCTAAGGTTTGTCGGGCGGATCGCCTCGTGGGCTTCTTGCGCGCCTTTGCTTTTGGTTGCGTAAATTTTAGCCTTTGCCGGTAGGTAGCGCTCGCCGTACTCTTTTTCTATCGTCTCGCGCGCGGCAGCGACGGCTTCTTTGGCGAGATTTAGGCTGTCAGTTCTCATGTAGGTTATAGCGCCCATGAAGCCCTGATGCGTCTGCACGCCCTCGTATAAATTTTGCGCGATCATCATCGTTTTTTTCGGGCTAAAGCCTAGGCGGTTGCTCGCGCTTTGCTGTAGCGTCGAGGTCATAAACGGCGGCGCGGGCTCGGTTTTGCGCTCTTTGGCTTCGATCTCGCGGACGCTAAATTTATCGCTTTTTAGATTTTCCACGATAAATTTGGCTCTATCGCCGTTTGTTATAGTTAGCTTTTCTATCTTTTGCACTTCAAATTTAACTAGCTCGGCGTCAAGGTCTTTTTTGAAAACGGCATCGATACTGTGGTATTCGATCGGTTTAAAGTCGCGAATCTCGCGCTCGCGGTCTACGATGATTTTTAGAGCGGCGCTTTGTACGCGTCCTGCGCTTAGCCCTTTTTGGATTTTTAAATTTAACAGCGGCGAGAGCTTGTAGCCAACGATTCGGTCCAGCAGGCGGCGGGCTTGCTGCGCGTTTACGCTATCCATATTTATAGTGCGCGGGTTTTTTAGGGCGGCCTCGATGGCGCTTTTGGTTATCTCGTGAAACACGATGCGAGGCAGGCTCTCGGGCTTTTTGCCGATGGCTGCGGCGATGTGGTAGGCGATGGCCTCTCCTTCGCGGTCCTCATCGGTTGCGAGGTAGATTTGGTCGGCGCTTTTTGCGAGCTCTTTGATCTCTTTGACGACCGCGGAGTGATCGGCACTGATCCTATACTCGGGCGTAAATTTTTCGCCCTCGATCTTGATGCCGAATGCCGTCTTCGGTAGGTCTCTGATATGGCCTTTTGATGCGATGACGTCGTAGTCTTTGCCTAGAAAGTTTTTTATCGTTTTGGCTTTGGCGGGAGATTCCACGATGATTAAGCTTTTCATTAATATAGCCTTTTTATTTTTTTGCGGTAATTGTAGCAAATTTTTCGCCTAAAAACGAAAGAGGGGTGAAAATTTAAACTCGCGTCAGGCTTCAAGCGGAGCGAATTTGACGCGATTGTAAATTTAAGGCGGGCTACCAAACGGCAAACATCCCCCACGGCCTAAATTTACACTCAACCGCGCGAAACGACTCACGCTCCGCACAAATTTTACTTAGTAGCCGTCAAAATGCTTGGTCTTTGGCAGCACC
>CAUQCZ010000027.1:0-10278 GCA_963516335.1 uncultured Campylobacter sp.
TTTTTCGAGTTTTGAAGCAAAATTGAGCGTGCGCTAGGCATATAGCCTGCGGAGCAAAAATTTTGTAAAATCTCGGAAAAGCGCTCGCGAGACAAGCCGCAAAAAACTAAATTTTCAGCCCGTTTTCGTACCAGTCTATCTTCCTGGTCAAATACATAACAAGCGCAATCACCGCAAATATCATCACGCTGCCCATCAAAAGCGCGTAGTCCTCGGACTGCAAGATACCGTAGAGCAAGCAGTAGCTAACCGCATGCACGAGAGCGATAAATACGCCCCATTTGCGCGCCCGAAAGATCGCCGAGCCGTAAAAAAGTATCGTCGCGCACACGGCTGCGGCAGCGATGAGATAGCTAGCTAGGAAGCTGATATGCTCGGAAAACGATAGCACGAGCAGGTAAAACAGCACGTCGGCTGCTCCGATGAGTAGGTACTGGATCGGATGGATGCGGGCGCGGCTGTAAATTTCGCACAAAAAGATTGCCAAAAACGGCACCGCTAAAAACAAGATCGCGTAGGTCACGCAGCGCGCGATGAGTGAATAGTTGTTTACGGGACTGATGAAGCTAGCCTCGACGCCCTCAAATCCCATCTCGCGCCTGCCGTCCATGATCCACGCCTGCGGAACGCCGGTGCTAAGGCCCGAGATCTCCCACTGCGCGTTAAAGCCGCTGCTAGTAACTTCGCGCGATTTAGGCAGCCAGCCGCCGCTAAAAGACGGCGAGCTCCATGATGATTTTACGTCAAATTTATTATCCTGCCCCACAGGAACGAAGCTCGCGCTCTGTCCGCCTTGCATAGATAGCGCGCCCGCTAACTCAAAGCCGCCGTTTGCTAAATTTGCGGGTAGCTTGTAGTGGACACTTTGGGCAAAGGGCGAGTATTTAGGCGGCGCAAAAGACTGCGCGAGATCCTGCCCGTTTGCTTTTAGTGCGGGAAACGCGGTAAAGGTCTTTTTACTGCCTACGCCTAAAATCAGCGTCGCCTCGCTTAGCAAAACGTCGCTTTCCGCGATATTTAGCTGCTCGAAATTTAGCGGGGCAAATTTGGCTTTTAGCGCGACTTCGCCGTTAAAAACGGGCACGCTAAAGATACCGCGCTTTAGATACTGCGGATTTAGCTGGGTCGATAGCTCATAAGACTGCGGCATTATCATGATCTGCTCGGTTGTCTGCGATACCGTAGGTACGCCGTTTTCGCTATAGATCGCCGCTTGCTTTTTATACGGCACGGAGATCAAAACGCCTTCGATCCTAAGCTCGCCGCCGACTGGCTGCATGATGGACTCCTCGGCGGTGCGCTTTACATAGGCGCGGTCAGAAATCATCGAACTGATGAAACCTAGCGGGATAAGTAGCAGCAAAAGCAAGACGAAAATGATGACTGGCTTCGTCCAAAATCCGCCCCTGACGCTATCCATGATTTTGTTTTCCATTGGATTTCCTTTTGATTTTTTTCACTGCGATTTTAGCTAGAAATCGTAATAAATCGGTAAAGGAGTCGGAAATTTCGGCTAAATTTCGGATTAAATTTAATGCCTAAAATCTGCGGCTAAATTTAAGCGAACTAAAATTAGCCGTTAAATTTAGCCTAGCTTGCCGGTAATAGCGCCTATCGCAAAACAAAATAAGGCAGGCCGTAGCCCGCCTCTCAAATTTGCCTAGTCTTTTTTGCCTTTGTTTAGCGATTTTAGCTTGGCGTCGGTGTCGTCCGTTAGCATCGTGAAGATTTCGTTAGTCAAATTTTGTGTTAAAGCCTTGGCTTCCTTCATCATATTTATCGAAAATTCGTTTAGCAGCTTGTTTGCTTTGGCTTTGTCTTTTTTATAGAGCTTGACGTATTCGTCTTCAAATTTAGCCTGCTTGACCGCCAGCGCGTCCTCAAACTCCTTGTAGGCCTTTTTTACTACCGGCGAATACTTATCGTAATCCGTCATCACGAGAGTTTGCAGCTTTCTATACGTCCAATAAATCGACTCGTCGTCGGCCTTATACGAGCCTTTGTCGTAGCCGTCGATAAATTTGTCGAGGCCATAGTAATACGGCAAATAAACGCTAAGATCAGACATTCCAAGCGCCACGTAGGTCACTCTACCGATCTCTTGCGGTAGCCACGGGCGTACCTGCATCACGTGCGACTCGTAGGTTCTAAAGACGCTCACGGCGCGGTAGATATTTTTTTGATTTTCGTCTTTGCTGGAGTAGTTATCGTAGGCGGTACCGTCATAGTGGGATCTGAGCGCAGTTTTTAGATCCTGTACGCTTAGCTTTTTAGCCGGTTTTAAAAATACCGGATAGTTGCCGCCGCCAAGGGTCTGCTTACCTTTTAACTCGGGATTAAACATCTGCTGCACCCAGCAAACGCGCGGATAGTTGTAGGTCACGTCTCTCTCGTCGTCTCTAGTGTAGGCTTTCGTAAACTGAAATTCGCCGTCTTTTGCCGGATCGTAGGCGCCGTTATCCTCTGCAAATTTGATCAAATTTTTTGAGCCCATGAAATTTGGGTCGTTTTCTTTATAGTTTTGCAGTCTGCCCTGGTTTGCGGAGACGAAGTATTCGTCTTTTGGTAGCTTCACCGCCATCCAGTGATGACCCGTGCCCGTTTCAAAGTACCAAAGCTCGTTTTTATCCACGAATACTACGCCAAAACCCTCTCCCGCACCCGTAGTTTCTACGATCTCGCCCAGCAGCTTCACACCCTGCGCCGCGCTTTTCATACGAGGCAAAAGTACGTCCGGTATATCATCCTCCGTGATGCCGGTTGCTTCGTTATACGGATCGATTTTTAGCAGTTCGTCTTTAGCATATATGGTCTCGGTGCCGCTGATGCCGACGCCCGCGTCATTGTAACCGACCGCACCGTGAAGCTTGGTGTGGGAGTTTGCTATCGTCGTGTATCTCATGCCCTCTTTTGGCAGCGGATAGGTAAAATCATTTGCCCCGTCATGCGCCTTTGAGCTGTGGACGCCTTTTTGATTGGTTTTTTTCGGATGTATCAAAAACACCTGCGCCTTTATCGCCTTGCTATCGGCACTCCTAGCTATCAACATAGAGCCGTCGTCTGAGGCTCCCTCTCCAACCAAAATAGTCGTGCAAGCAAGCGCGTTTGCGCAAAACATCGCGCTTATTACCGCCGCAGAGGCGAGAAACTTTATCTTCATCGTTACTCCTTGATTTGAGATAATAAATCTAAGCGAAATTATAGGACTAAAAATATTAATTAAATCTAAAATTTAAGCTATTTTCAAGATTGTATTGTAAATTTGTTTTGCATTTTGACGCGCGCCTCGTCAAATTTAAATTTATTAAAGGAATTTTAGGTATAATCCCACTCTTACGCGTAAGGCGTAAAAGAAATTTTAAAAGGATTAGTATGCCTAAGATGAAGACAGTTCGCGGCGCTGCTAAACGTTTTAAAGTGGGCAAAAACAAGATCAAAAGAGGCTCTGCTTTTAGAAGCCACATTTTGACTAAAAAATCTCGCAATCGCAAGAGAGATTTACGCTCGCCTCAATACGTAGACGGCACAAACGTCGCAAGCGTCAAAGCGATGCTCGGAATTTAAGTTTTTGACGAAAAGTCATTCCAAACTCCCCCGAATTTGGGGCAAGACTCACTCAGTGAGCGCCGATTTGTAAAGGATAAATATGGCAAGAGTAAAAACAGGCGTAGTTAGAAGAAGACGCCATAAAAAAGTTTTAAAACTAGCTAGAGGTTTTTTCAGCGCTAGACACAAACACTTTAGAAAAGCTAAAGAGCAATTAGAAAGAAGTTTGGTCTATGCTTACCGCGACAGACGCCGCAAGAAACGCGACTTCCGCCGCTTGTGGATAGTGCGCATCAATGCTGCGTGCCGCCTAAACGACATTAGCTATTCGCGCTTTATCGCGGGACTTAAAAAAGCAAATATCGAGCTTGATAGAAAAATCTTAGCCGATCTAGCTATGAATGACGCAAAAGCTTTCAGCGAGCTAGCTTCAAAAGCAAAGGCTGCTTTATAATACCCAGGGGCGGTTTCCCGCTCCTTTTTCTTTATTCTTTACTTTAATTAAATTTTGTCGTTTCTACCAAATCGCAATAAAACAAATTTCGCTCAAAATCTTAATTTTTATTTTTCATTTTTTTTGATAAGATAACGCCTTAAATTTAAGGAGTAAAAATGGACATACAAAAACTAAATCAAAACCTAAACAAACTCAACAAAATTTTATTTATTATTTTAGGCATTGCCGCCGCGGTCTGGATCGGCGTAGAGGTTTTTATAGGTAGCAAGGTAGAATACGCAAAAGAGCAGATGAAAGAAAACCTATGCGAAGCTCCAAATGTAAAAGAGATGCTAGCACGACTAAATTTAGGCCTTCCAAGCAAACTTGACGAGATAAATACGCTAGAAAAAATCGTCTGCGAAAACCGCCGTTTTGTTTATCATTATGCACTCGGTAAAGGGCTAGAAATGGATGAAAACGCGCTAAATGATAAAGATATCGCCGAACTAAAAGAGGAGCAAACAAAGGAACTTAAAAAAGAATTTTGCGAGGATACGCGATTAAAGGCCGTGCGCGAGATAGCTGACGGCGTGGATTTCGTCTATTTTTTGGGCGCTAAAGAGCTGATTCGGGTAAAGCTTGAAAGCAAAGATTGCGAGTAAATTTAACTGCCTTGCCCAAGACCTTGTAAAAGCCATTAAAAAAGCTAGGGCAAATTTATGCTTTAAAAGCGGTCGGCTCTAAAGACGAGTAGAGTTAGAATACGTTTAGCCGCTAAACAGGACTGAAAATTAGCGTCGCCTGCTTGATCGTATTTTAAAAATGTTTAGCTAAAATTTATATTTAGATTAAGATGTATTTTATAGCCGCGTGCTATCATACGCTCCGACGCGCTAATCAATCTAAAAAATACGAAATAAAGGGCAAAAATGAAACGCTGGAGTAAGCTTCAAAAACGGTTTTACGAACTCGTGGACGAGAGCATCGATTTTCAGATACATTGCGCGGTTTATAGGATGCAAAGCAGGCGCGGCGGCACGGATTTGCCGCGATATTTTATCACTCTTGCGGACGAGATTATTTTTGATTACCCGAAGGGTTTCGCGCTAAAAGACGGCCGTATAAAAAGCCTAGCGCAGGGCGGCGCTCCTCTAGCGAAATTTTATCCGTATGATAGCGGCATAAGCGACATCGGCGAGCTTATCCGCGAATATATCGACACGCCCAAAGATGAGCTGTTTAAAAAGCATTTTGATGCCGATGAATGGGGGCTTGCAAATATCCTAAAGGCCGCCGACAAACGCATCGGCAAAAGGAGGCTGCAAATTTTAGCCAAAAACAAGAAAAATCAAGCGATGCAAAAGGTTGTGCAAGCTAGGCTAAACTCTGCAGTAGATAGCAAAACGCCCGAATTTAAACGAGAAATTTAAAGGAAAATCATGACTCCGCGCGAGATATTTTTAAACGGCTGCAATGAAATCGCGGCGAATTTTGCAGACTTTAAACCCACGCAAAAAGGGCAAAAACTAAGTAAAAAAAGCGCCGACAAGGACGTTTGGTTTGAGATTTATTTTCAGTCAAACATGCATAATCACGAGGGTAGCGTGGAGATCCTGCCGCACGTCGCGATCTACTGCAAAAGCCTAAAAAAACTGATGCAAGAGGAGCTACCCTACGCGACTGATCTCGTGTTTGCTAAGCAGCTGGGCTATCTCACGCCGCGCAAACAGTTTCGCTACTGGCAGCTAGCCGGAGCTAGCTTTGATCCTAGCGTGCGCGAGATTAGCGCGGCTATCAAGGATTACGCGCTGCCTATTTTTGAGCTCTTTTCAGACAAGCAAAAGGCAGTAGAATTTATGTCGCGACGTGGAGCTAAATTTAACCAGAACTTAAAAGATACCGATTTATATCCGATTTTTTTCATGTTTTATTTTGGCGGCAGGGACGCTGCGGAGGCGTTTTTTAACGTATTTTTAAACGACTGCTCTTTTAGAGGCAGATTTTACAAGCTTTACGACAAATTTGCCGACACCCCGCATGGATTTGACGCAAAATCGTTTGAGAGCGACGCTGCGGTTAAATTTGCATTTTTAAAAGGGCTTAAAATTTAAATCACTGAAATTTTAATCGCTATTTTTAACGTTTTACTTTTTGTCGGGGCTGCTTGGAAGTTTTGGCGTAGCGCTAGCAAGCTTAGCCTACGCCGCCAACTCGCCCCAAAACGCGACTTTTGCCGCTTACTCATAGCGCGCATTAACGCTGCGTGCCGCCTAAAGACATTAGCTATTCGCGCTTTATCACCGGACTTAAAGGCAAACATAAACTTAATAGAAATCTTGGCGGCCTAGCAATATTTAGCAAACTAGCTTCAAAGACGAAGGGTTGCTTTTAAATAATTTTTGGGCGATTTGGCTCCCGATTTAAATTTTAAAACGGATTTTTTAAATACCAAATCTCGTCAAATTTTTCAATATTAAATCTACGAATCCTCTCTCCGCTTGAAAATTGTACTTTAATCGCAAGCTCGGCATGTCTAGGGTCCAGCACGTCTATCCTATAAACGGATGCGTCAAGTATCTTATCCGATTTATTTTTTTCTAGCTCATTTTCTATCTTTTTTGCTATTTTATCCTGCTCGTCTTTGCCGTTAGTCTTAATCAAAAACGCAATACCTGCCGGGTTATTTTTGATGGTTTTTACGACTATCGCGCCCAATTCCTCAGGCGTTTTTGCCTCGTCGCTTCCGCAGCCGAACAGCACGAACGCGCCTAAAATCAATGAAAATAAAACCTTTTTCATTTTTTCTCCTACTAATAAATTTGTAGAAAATTGTATCGTTTTTTTTGTAAAGTCAAGCTTGCGATACGAGTAGCCGCATTTACTCGCTAGAGCCGGTATCTACGACCTTGTCAAAAATAAATTTAAGCTCCTCTTGGTGCGTGATAGCCAGTACGCTAAGGCGTGGAAAATCGCGCTTTAACTGAGCTAAAAGCTCTTTTGCCAGTGCGCTATCAAGCGCTAAGGTTGCCTCGTCAAGCAGTAAAAACGCAGGCTACGCAAAATAAACCCTCGCAAATACAAGCCTTTGCGCCTCGCCTCCACTTAAAACCTCGTCTCCAAACTCCGCCGCAACCTCGCTCGCGCATAAATTTAGCCGTTCGTGAGCGATAGAGTCCGCGTCGATGATCTCAAATCCTCGCTCGCGCAGTATCTCGCAAACCGTGCTTTTGCCGCTGCCGATGCTGCCTGTGATGACGATTGCGTGTTTAAATTGCAGCATTTTGCTTTTAAATTCGATATAAAACTAGAACCGAGTCGCATCTTAAATAAGACGGCAAATATCAAAAATAAATTTTTACAAGACTCTAAAATTGACTCATAGATTTTAAAATTTCGTGTTTTATCCGCGAGAAACTGCCGTTTTGCGGTGCGATTTGAAAATTTATCACATGACTTTGCCGAATTTAAGCACAAATTTAAATGTTAATATTAAATTTAAATTTACTTAGCGCATTCTTCTTGAGAAAAATCTTTTATGTCGAGAATGCCTGTATACTTCTACTTCTCTACAGTTTACCTTTTTCATTGCATCTTTTATTGCGTCCGGCGTACCTTCTATGAGCGCTGCTAGTATGACTTCGGGTGGCTGTTCTTCGCAGACTATCTTTTTCTTGCTATGAGTAAACGTGCTAATGATATAGAAGATAACGGCGACGATAGCGATAAACGTATAAAATAAAATATCATAGGTTATTAACTGACTAAAAATAGTTTTCTTTTTGCTAGATTTATTTTTTATTTGTTTAGATTTAGCCATAAAATACCCGCCGAAAAATCTCTAAATTTATTCCAAGCAAAGCGAGCCGAATTTACGATATCTCTTTTACCAGTAGCTGCGGCGTGACGAGTCCGCGAAACGAATTTTTCGATACCGAAAAAACGAGGTCGATACTCTCGCCCGCATGCGGCTCGCGAGTGAAGTTAAAAAACAGCGCTTCAAGGCACTTGCCGTCTTTTTGCAGGATGAGTTTTAGGTGATTTTGCTCCCTGCCGATTAGTTTTTTGTTTTTGACGACGGCGGATTTGATTTCAAAGAGCGGACGCGGATTTTTCTGTCCGTAGGGCTCGAAATGCTCCAAAATTTCAAGCAGCTCAAAGTCCACTTCGCCGGCTTCTATCTCGCCTAGAGGCTCGTCAAACGCGCTAAATTCGTGCAAATCCATCAGCATACACGAGCTATTTATCGCGGTTTTAAACGCTTCTAAATTTGCCGGGTCTATCACGATGCCGGCAGCCCCTTTGTGTCCGCCGTAGCCTGCAAGCAGCTTTTCGTGGCTAGCGATGAGCGAGAGGATATCTAGCTTGCCCACGCTTCTAGCGCTGCCTTTGGCGCGGTTTTCGTCGATACTAAAAACAATGGCGGGCTTTTTAAACTGCTTTGCCAGACGCGATGCGACGATGCCGATGACGCCCTCGTGCCAGCCCCTGCCCCACGTCACGATAATATGCTCGTCCTCGCGCACGTCCTTTAGCGAGCACTCAAAAAGCGTGCGCTCCTCCTCCTTGCGCGAGTTGTTAAAGCTCACGATGGTGTCGAGGCACTCGCAAGCGCGGTCTAAATTTTTAGCGCGCAAAAACTCAAAAGACACGCTCGCATCGTCCATACGGCCCGAGGAGTTGATGAGCGGAGCGATGAGAAAGCTGATGTCGTCGCACTCAAATTTATCCTTGCCGTAAAGCTGCTTTATCGCGGTAAACGCGGGCCTACGCGAGGAGTTTAGGCGGTTTACGCCAAGCTTAACCAGGATGCGGTTTAGGTCGCGAAGCTCCATCATGTCGGCGATTATCGCGATGGCGAGGAGGTCGAGAAATTTACCCATACCGTAGTTGATGCGGCACACGTCCTTTAGTGCGCCGACTAGATACCACGCCACCTGAGCGCCGCAAATTTCGACGTTTGGAAAGTGACAATCCTTTTGCTTCGGATTTATGATCGCGTAGGCCTCGGGTAGGACGTCTGGGGGCATGTGGTGATCGGTGATGATGAGATCGATACCTTTTTGCTTGCAAATTTGAGCCGCGTCGTTTGCCGAGATGCCGTTATCTACGGTCACGATGAGGCCGGCGTCCGCGATCTCTTCGACGATTTGCGGATTTAGCCCGTAGCCGTCGCTAAAGCGGTTTGGGATACGTACGAAATACTCGCTAACGCCCAAATCATCGAAAAACTCGGCCATTATGACGCTGGCGATCACGCCGTCTACGTCGTAGTCGCCTACGATGACGATCTTTTCGTTTTGCTCGATCGCGCGTTTTATACGCTCGGCACCCTTAAATACATCCTTTAACGCATCGGGCGTAGGAATTTCTGAAAGTTTTTTGTGAATGTCATTTTCAAATCTTTGGTTCAGTAATTCCTTTATCTTTTCCTTATTTAACATCGTTTTGACGGGCTTTTGCGTAAGCCTCGCCGTCAAATTTCGCCGCCTTGCTACCGTTTTTGCCTAAATTTTCGCTCGCCCCGGGGGTCAAATTTACCCCTGTCGCGCCGCAAAAAAGGCTAAATTTTGGTTCAAATTTCATCTTTTTCCTTCTTTTTTATTTTCTAATGCGCAAATTATAGCTTTTTGAAATTTAATTTCTTATAATTTTAAACGAGTCGAAATTATATTTGAAATGATATTAGTTATTATATTTAACCATAGGTTAAGATGTATTTATGTATGATTGCGCTCTCATTTCAACAAAAAGGAACGATATGAAAAGAACTTTTTTAAAAGCGCTGCTGGTGCTTTTTGCGGTGTTTTCGGCGACCCAAGCGGCGGCCGAAACTAAGGTCATAAAAGACGTCTTAGGTCGCGAGGTAAAAGTAAATTTACCCGTTAAACGCATAGCTTTGGGCTTTTACTACACCGACTTTTTAGCCGTCGGCGGCACTAAGGCTTTAGATAAAGTCGTTGGCTTTTCAAAAGAGGTTTGGACGGACTGGACGCCTGCTAGTTGGGATCTATATAGCAAAGCGCTACCGCAGCTAAATAAGCTTGCGGACTTCGGCGAGGTAGAGGTCGGTACGTTCTCGGTAGAAAAAGTTATCTCTCTAAAACCCGATTTGCTAATACTAGCATCTTGGCAGTATAACGTGCTAGAGCCTGATTTAAAGCCTCTAACCGATCTAAATATCCCGGTCGTCGTGCTTGATTATAACCGCGAGAAGGTTGAGCTTCACGTAAAAAGCACTAAAATTTTAGGCGAAATTTTAGGCGAGGAAAAAAGGGCGGACGAGATCGCTAAAC
>CAUQCZ010000028.1:0-10081 GCA_963516335.1 uncultured Campylobacter sp.
GGCCCGATATGGCTAAAATCAAATCAAAAGCGGGCAAAAACGTCGAGCTTTTGGGTTTTGCGGACGATGAGGCGATGAGGGATCTCATGGGGCGGGCTAAGGCATTTGTTTTTGCCGCCGAGGAGGACTTCGGTATCACGCCCGTAGAAGCGCAAGCATGCGGCACGCCCGTGATCTGCTTTGGGCGCGGAGGCGCTCGCGAGACGGTGATTGACGGCGAGAGCGGGTTATATTTTATGGAGCAAAACGTAAAAGAGCTACTTGACGCGGTGGCTAAATTTGAGCAAAATCGCGATAAATTCGAACCCGTAAAAATCAGGGAAAATTCGCTAAGATTTTCGCGCGCGCGCTTTGAGGCCGAGATCAAAAGCTACGTCGAGAAAAAATACGAAAAATCTAAAGAAAAAATAAAATAGTCGCCGTAAAGCGCGAAACTAGCGCGGCGCGTATCTGGATGGAAAAATGAAAAAATATCTTTGTAAAGCGATACTTCTTTTAGTCGATCTTTTGGCTATTTGGGCGTCTTTTGGTATAGCAGTCGAGCTTAAAAATTTATTTTACGGCGACCACGTGCTGCTTGATATATCCAAATATCAGGGCTTTGGCATCGCTTATGCCTTGATGATAGCCTTATTTTTTTATCAAGGGATTTACGCTAGGAGGTATGATTTTTGGCACGAGTGCGCCATAGTAGTAAAGAGCTGTTTTTTTGGGCTTTTGCTTACTTTAGCCGCGCTTGCCTTACTAAAGATAAATTATGATTTTTCAAGAGCTAGCTTGATTTTGGGCTTTGGCTTTATGATTTTTATTATCCCGGCCTTTAAATTTATAGCTAAAATTTTGCTCTTTAAACTCGGCTTTTGGAAAAAGAAGGCTAAAATTTTAGGTGAGAACGAGGAATTTGAGCTGGCGATTTTTGAGGATAAATACCTCGGTTATATTCGCGCGCAGACCGAGTACGAGTCGCTTTTTATAGGCGGCAGCGGCATGGGCGCGCGGGAGCTAAACGAGCTAATAGAGCAAAATATCAAGGAAAATAAATAGATTTTATTTACGCCCGTGCTTAGAGGTTACGATTTTACGCAGGCTCATATTTACAACCTATTTAACTCCCGCACAAGCCTTTTTGCGATACACAACTCTTTGCAGAGTAAATTTAACGTCGCGCTAAAAAGAGGGCTTGATGTATTTTTAATAGTTATGGCTTTGCCGCTTTTGATTCCGATTTTTTGCGCGGTCGCGGTCGCTATGAAGATAAGCGAGCCAAGAGGCAAGATATTTTTCTCGCACCAAAGGATGGGGCTAAACGGCAAGCTGTTTGGTTGCCTTAAATTTCGCTCGATGAGAGAAAACGGAGCTGAAATTTTAAAGGAGTATCTTGAAAAAAATCCGCAAGAAGTGGAGTATTTTGAAAAATATCATAAATACGAAAACGATCCGCGCGTAACCAAACTCGGAAATTTCCTCAGAAAAAGCTCTCTTGACGAGCTGCCTCAATTAATCAACGTCCTAAAGGGCGAGATGAGCATCGTAGGCCCTCGTCCGTGCGCGCAGTACGAGCGCAAGGATATGGGGCGATACGCCGAGCTGATCTTGGCGGTTTTGCCGGGGATTACCGGCATCTGGCAGGTTAGTGGCAGGAGCGACGTAGACTTTGAGACGAGGGCGCGGATGGATGCGTGGTATATGAAAAACTGGTGTATCTGGAACGATATCGTGATAATCATAAAGACCTTTAAGGTTGTTTTAATGCGTAAAGGCGCAAGCTGATCAAACTAAGCGGCTAGTTGCGACGAGCCGCGGTTGGAGGGCGAAATTTTGCCGTGACGCGGATCTATAAAGCGCGGCCAAAAATTAAAATTTAGCTACGTCTAGGTTTCGTGGCAACGGTAAATCCGGCGTATTTCGTCGCTATCCGTCCCACTCAAATCTCTATAAAAATGCTTTTAGCCTAACTTAAAATACCTGCAAAGGCAAGCTTTGCGCAAAATTTTAACCAAGCGTAAATTTTGCCTTGCCGCCTAAAGCTCATTTGCGCTTAAATTTACGCTCTAGCTTTGGCTTGGTTCGGCGATTTTGGTATTTAGTTTTGCGCCAAGACTCAGCCCGTAAAAGTAAAAGCGGCTAACGAGAGCTATGTCGTAAATTAGGTTATCTAAACCCGTCTGCAAAACTCTGTAAAAAGTAAATTTTACCTTACCAAAACGACAGCCGGGCGAGGCTAAAGTAAAATTTGGCTAAGGCATGACAAAATCCATAACTTTAAGGCGTTTATTTGTTTTTTGGCCGAATTTGACGAATATTTACCGAAAATCGCGCTAAATTTGCGCCTTTGCGCGTTTTAGTGTATTTTTGGAATTATCTTTAGCATAAAACGCCGCGTTTGATAAATCGATTTGATAAAGCGCTGAGGCGGCTTTTGAGTTATTGTATTTTTGCTTAAATTACGGCGCACCAAATTTGCGCGATAAATCAAAAACGCAGAGATATTTAAGGAAAGTAAAAAAGTCGGAATTTCTTCCGACTTTGGGTTTTATAGTTTGCCGCCTTCGACGACGAGAGATTCCGGATTTACGCTATCGCCGTAGATCGGTTTTAGCGTAGCGTCGTAGTCTTTGTGGAAGAAATTTTCCTTGCCAAGCTCAATGATTTCGTTATTTAGCCATTCAAGCAGCGCTTTGTTGCCTTTTTTGACCGCAGGCGCGATGACGTCGACCTCGCCAAGCGCTTCTATACCGACGGTAAAGCCCGGATTTTCCTTAGCCCACGCAAAAAGCAGCGCATTATCGTGCGCTAGCGCCGCGCCTCTTTTATCGACCAGAGCGGCGAAGGTTTCCGTGTTTTGGTCGTATTTTATAAGCTCGATGTCAGGGTGATTTTTCGTGAAATACGCATCCGCGGTCGTGCCTTTATTGACGATTAGTTTTTTGCCTTTTAGCTCGTCCACGCTTTTTATGACCGCACCGTCCGGGCTAACTACACCAAGCGACACCTTCATATACGGAAGCGCGAAATCAACGACTCTGGCGCGCTCAGGCGTTTTGGTGAAATTTGCCAAAGTGATGTCTACTTTGTCCGCGACTAGCACTTCTACGCGGCCCGCTGCCTCTACGAGCTCAAATTTAACCTTGCTCTCGTCGCCTAGTAGATCTTTTGCGATGCGTTTAGCAAAATATATGTCGTAGCCTTGATTTTTGCCCTCTTTATCGACGTAGCCAAACGGCGGTTTGTCGCTAAAGACGCCCACGCGCACGTATCCGCGCTCTTTGATTTTGGCCAAAGCGTCCGCTTCGGCAGCCTGCAAATTAGCCTGACCCGTTAGAAAGACGGCGGCGAATGTTGCCAAAAATGAAAACAGAAGTTTTCTCATTCTTTCTCCTTTAAAATAAAGTGCGTAGAATATACAAAATCTTGGCTAAAATGCGGCTAAATTTGCGGATTTTAAAAGTAAGCGCGCGCCGAAAATTTAAAAATGGGTAAATTTGCAAATTTAAGTTATTTGACTATCGGCGCGAGATATAATCTTAAAAAATTTAAAGGAAAAACATGAAAAAAGCTCTTTTTGCCGCGCTGGCTGGCGTGCTATGCTCTTTGAATTTGGCCGGCGCAGACGAGGATATAGCTAAATTTGAAGCCGGATGTAATGCCGGTATAGCGCAAGATTGCACGCGAGCCGGAGCATATTATTCAGATAAAAGCAGCCGAAGTAAAAATACTGACAAACAAGCAAGAGAAATATCGGTAAAATTCTTAGAGAAGGCTTGCGAATTAAAAGATGGTAACGGTTGTTTGATTTTAGGAAGTACTTATATAGTTATATTTGAGGATAACGAAAAGGCTAAATTTTATACTGAAAAATCGTGTGATATGGATTACGGGGAGGGTTGTGAGACCCTTGGATTACGGTATGAAAATGGAACCTACGGCTTTGAAGTAGATAAAAAGAATGCAAAATATTTTTATAAAAAAGCTTGCAAACTAGGCGCCAAATGGAGTTGCAAGTATGAGCAAGAGCTTTAAGGCGCTTTTAAGAGGGTCAAATTTGCGTGGATTTTGGGATAAATTTGCTAGCAAGAGTTAGCAAATTCAAACAAATTTAGGCTTGATTTTACGGCGTAAAATTTAAAAGAAATTCGGTCGAATAAATTCATCTCGTCCGTTTTGCTAAATTTGACGAAAATGCCAAAAAGAGCGCGATTTATAAAGCTAAATTTTAAAAATGAGCGGCAGGATTTTAACCGTAAAGACAAAATTTAACCGAGCGAAAAGTTTTTAAATTTGATTTAAAAAGCAAATAGGCGCGGCAAAATCCTCAAATTTAGCATCCAAAACACCAAATTTTAAAAGCTCAAATTTAAAAACGTCAATTTTAAAATCCTAAAACGAAAATAAATTTAAAAACTTCTTCGCGCGTTCGCTTTTTGGATGCGTGAAAAACGCCTCGGGCTCGCTTTCCTCGACGATTTTGCCCTCATCCATGAAAACGATACGATTTGCCACCGAGCGAGCAAAGCCCATCTCGTGAGTTACGATTAGCATCGTCATGCCATCTTTTGCGAGGTTTATGACGACGTCTAGCACCTCGCGCACGATCTCTGGATCAAGCGATGCCGTTATCTCGTCAAACAGCATGATTTCGGGCCTCATGCAAAGCGCGCGTACGATAGCGATACGCTGCTTTTGCCCGCCGCTAAGCTCCTTTGGATAGGCGTATTTTTTGTGTTTTAGACCTACTTTTTCTAGCCATGCCTCGGCCTCTTTTTCAACCTCTTCGCGGTTTCTTTTCTGCGCTTTTACGGGGCCTAGCACGATATTTTCGATGACGTTCATATGGTCAAATAGCTCGTAGTTTTGAAAAACCATGCCCACTTTTTGGCGGATTTTGATCCAGTCTTTGTAGTCTTTATCGATCTTTTCGCCGGCTATCTCTATTTGCCCGCCGTCAAATGGCTCAAGGCCGTTTATGCAGCGCAGAGTCGTGCTTTTGCCACATCCTGAGGGCCCTAGGATCACGACTACTTCGCCGTTTTTGACGCTAAGGTCGATGCCTTTTAGCACCTGCAAGTCGCCGTAAGATTTGCTTAAATTCGAGAGTTTTAAAATTTCGCTCATTTGATTCCTTATGCCCATCTGTTTTCAAGTATCTTGGATAGTTTTGAGATAGGATAGCAGACGAGAAAATATAATAAAAATATAAAGCCGTATATCCAAAACGGCACAGTCGGATTTGCCGTTAGGCTCGCCGTTTCGATCGTTTGCTGTCCGACTTTTAGCAGGTCGGGCACGCCGATGAGGGCGACGATCGGGGTGGTTTTGATGATACGGCTTAGTAAATTTACGCCCGCGGGTACCAGGCGGCGCGTAGCTAACGGGATCACGACGTAAAGATAAATTTGAGCCTTGCTAAGCGCCAGAGCCGCCGCGCTTTCAAACTGATGCCTCGGTATCGAGACGATCGCGCCGCGCACGATATCCATCATCTCAAACACGCCCCACAGGCTAAAGACGATGAGCGAGGCGTTAAATTTGGAAATATCTATCCCAAATGCCTTGCTCGCGCCGTAGTAAAACAAAAATAGCCAGACGATTTGAGGCATTATACGCACGATTTCGAGGCAAATTTTTAGCACGAAAAAGATAAATTTGTTTTTCGAGCTCATAGCCACGCCCAAAAACGTGCCTAAAACCAGAGAGACGGCGATCGAGATAGCCGAAATCTGCACGCTCATCCACAGCCCCTCAAAAATCAGCCGCTTTAAAACTAGCGGGTCGAATAAAATACTAACTCCGTCCAACTCTCATCCTTTTTTCAAGCCAAAATAACGCCAAAGATATCGGCAAAATGATAATCAAATAGCTAACTACGAGCATAAAAAGCGCCTCGTCGGTCATGTAGTAAAGCCCGATGATATCCTTCGTCGCGTAAACTAGATCGGGCAGGGCGATGATGCTGATGACCGAGGTTTCTTTGATTAGAAAGATGACGTTAGCGGCGATCGAAGGTATCGAAACGCTAAAGGCCTGAGGCAAGATAACGTAGCGTAAAATTTGCCCCTGTGTGAGAGCGACGCTAAGCGCGGCCTCGATCTGCGTCTTTTTTACCGCCTCAAAGCCCAGGCGAAAGCTCTCGGCCATATAGCTGCCGCCCAAAAACGCAAGTCCCGCGACCGCGCAGGTAAAGGCGCTCAAATTTAGCCCGAATTTGCTAAGCCCGTAATAGAGGAAAAAAAGCTGTATAAGCAGCGGCGTGTTTCTGGAAACCTCGATGTAGCCGTTTACGATAGGCGTTAAAATTTTGACCTTGTAAAATTTAACCAGCGTACAAAATATGCCGATAACAAGCGAGAGCAAGATGCCGTAAAGCGAGAGCTTGACGGTGAAAATGCCCGCTTTTACGAACATCGGCGTAAATTCTTTTATAAACTCAAAATCCATAAATTTTTTAGCTTCTTTTTGATAATTTCGCAAGATTGTAGCGAAAGCAAACTAAATTTAAAACTAATTTTGTATGATTTATTTTAAAATTTAAGCTTGCAAAAGGTATTATAACCTACTAAATTTTGATAGAAATTATTTAAATAAAGGACGAATTTGAGAGCGTTTGCAGAGTGGGAAAAACAAGAGCTTATATTTTTATCGCTTCCGCATGAAAACACCGACTGGAAGCCGTATCTGGACGAAATTTTAGACGCTTACGAGAGGCTGGTCGCAGCTATCGTACCGTTTCAAAAGGTCGTTTTGATCTGCCCCGAGGAGAGGATTTTTGCAGAGCGATTTGCTAAATTTGATAACGTGGAGTTCGTAAAAATCGATACCGATGATACGTGGATACGCGACTACGGTATGATCGACGTAGAGGACGGCGCTAAAATCGTCAGCTATGATTTTAAATTTAACGCTTGGGGCGGTAAATTTGAAAGCTCGAAAGATAATGCCGTAAATTTAGAGCTTGCTAAGCGATTTAAAAGCGATTTGCGAAGTATCGATCTCGTGCTTGAGGGCGGTAGTATCGATTTTAACGGGCGCGGCACGCTGCTAACGACGCAGAAGTGCCTACTAAACGACAACCGCAACTCTCATCTAAACAAGGAGCAAATCGAAGCGCGACTTAAGGAGCTTTTCGGTCTTGATCGCGTGATATGGCTTAAAAACGGCTTTATAAAGGGCGACGACACCGATAGCCACGTCGATACTCTGGCGCGTTTTATCGCTGCCGATACCATCGCATACGCCTCTTGCGACGATCCAAACGACGAGCATTTTAGCGAGCTAAATGCGATGAAAAAAGAGCTTGAAAGCACGGGCTTTAAGCTCGTGCCGCTGCCGCTTCCTAGGGCTAAATTTTACGGCGGCAAGAGACTTGGCTGCACGTACGCCAATTTTATCTTTATAAACGGCGCCGTTATCGTTCCGACGTACAATGATGACAACGATAAAATCGCGCTTGAGAGGCTAGCGCAGCAGCTACCTAACCATAAGATAATCGGCGTGGATTCGCTTGTTTTCGTACGTCAAAACGGCTCGCTGCACTGCTCGAGTCAAAACAAGTATAGCGGTGCGAGCGAAGCGAAGCATGTTTCTAGCGAACGAAGTGAAGCGGAGAATAGATTTGCAGGCGCAAGAATCGCGAGCGAAGCGGAAAGCGAAATCTAAATGCAACTAAACGATGCCGGCATAAAAAGGCAAAATGAAATTTTAGGCCGCAGAGCCGTGATTGTCGCGGGCGCGACGGCGTTTACACTAGCCTTGATTAAATTTGCCGCGGGTTTGATCGGCGGTTCGGTGGCGGTGCTTAGCTCGGCGATCGATTCGATGCTTGACCTGCTGGTTTCCGCGCTAAATTTCTTCGCCATCCGTAAATCCCAGGCCGCGCCCGATGCTAAATTTAACTTCGGCTATACCAAGCTAGAAGCGCTTGCGGCGATGTTTGAGGGCGTTTTGATCGTGGGTGCGGGCACGTTTGTATTTTACGAGAGCGTGCGTAAGCTGCAAACAGAGCAAGCGCCCGTAGATACGGCTTTTTCGCTCTATGCGATGGCGCTATCGGTCGCGGTTACGGGGCTACTGGTCGCCTACCTCTCCCGCGTCGCTCGCCGCACGAAAAATTTGATCGTTAGAGCCGATGCGCTGCACTATAAAAGCGACCTTTTTAGCAACCTAGCCGTTATCGCCTCGCTTATCTTGGTCGAATTTACGGGATTTGCCGCGATAGACGCCGTTTTTGGTATAGTAATTAGCGGCTACATCGCCGTTAGCGCGATAAATTTGATGAAAGAAAGCGTAGGCGTGCTACTTGACCGCGCGCTAGACCCCGAGATGACGGCGCAAATAGACGATACAATACGCTCGCGCAAGCAGCTACCGAGCTCTCCCGGACGAGCCCCCAGAACGAGCGCAAACGTCTGATACGTCGCCGTTCACCTAGTCTTTAACCGCGAAATTTCGCTTTACGACGCGCACAAAATTTCAGACGAGATAGAAGCCGCTATCAGGGCGAAATACGGCGAGTTTGAGTGGCAGATCACTACTCATCTTGATCCGTGCGACGATCAAAACGGCTCGTGCGAATGCTAAATCAAAGGAAAAATATGAAAATTTTATTCGTTTGCCACGGAAATATCTGCCGCTCGACTATGGCTCAGTCCGTTATGCAAAATTTGAGCCAAAAGGCGGGTCTAGAAGAGCGCCTTAGCATCGACTCGCGCGCCACGCACGAAGACGAGATAGGCGAGCCGCCGTACTACGAAATGGTGCGGGTTTTGAAGCAAAACGGCGTGCCCGTGACGCCTCACAAAGCGACCTTGATAACGCAAAAAGACTTTGATAGCAGCGATCTTGTCTTGATAATGGACGATGAGAATTTAAGGACTTTAAAGCGTAAATTCGGTGCTGAGGCTAAATTTAGTGAAAAAGTAAAATTCCTGCTCGAATTTAGCGAAACCTCAAGCGGCAAAATAATCGCCGATCCATACTACACCCGCGATTTTGAGCGGTGCTACGAGGACGTTTCTAGCTCTTGCGCGGGCTTGCTTGAAAGGCTGAAGCAAATTTTATAAGCCGGCTGGAGCGGCAAAATTTAGTTTGTAGGCCGTTCAAGCCCTAATTTATCCCCGCTTTGATATAATTTTGAAATTTTAAATCGTAAGGAAAGATATGAAAGTAGCGCTAATCCAACAAAAATTTCACGGCACCAAAGACGCGACCGTGCAAATGACGCTAGAGCTCGTGCGCGAAGCTGGCGGCGGCGGGGCGGAGCTAGTCGTGCTTCAGGAGCTGCACCAGACGCAGTATTTTTGCCAGAGCGAGGAGACGAGATTTTTCGACCTTGCCGAGGGCTGGGAAAACGACGTCAAATTTTGGGGCGAGGTAGCGCGTCAAAACGGCGTCGTGCTCGTTACTTCGCTATTTGAAAAGCGCGCGGACGGCCTATATCACAACACCGCGTTCGTCTTTGAAAAAGATGGCAGCGTAGCTGGCAAATACCGCAAAATGCACATCCCCGACGACCCGGGCTTTTACGAGAAATTTTACTTTACTCCGGGCGACATTGGCTTTGAGCCGATCGATACGAGCGTAGGCAGGCTCGGACTTTTGGTGTGCTGGGATCAGTGGTATCCCGAGGCTGCGCGCCTCATGGCTCTGCGCGGCGCGAAGCTACTCATTTATCCGACCGCGATCGGCTGGTTCGAGAGCGACGAAGAGGCGGAAAAATCGCGTCAGCTAGAGGCGTGGGTCGCCGTGCAGCGCGGGCATGCGGTCGCAAACGGCCTGCCCGTGATCGCCGTAAATCGCGTTGGCTTTGAAAAGGACGAGAGCGGCGTGACGGATGGGATCAAATTTTGGGGCAACAGCTTTGTTTTCGGCGCGCAGGGCGAGGAGCTTTTCCGCGCCGATAGCCAGAGCGAGCTGTGCCGAATCGTCGAGATAGATATGACCAGAAGCGAGGAAGTGCGCAGGATTTGGCCGTTTTTGAGAGATAGAAGGATAGATGCGTACTCAAATTTAACAAAAAGATTTATTGATTAAGGCTTGTCTCGCGAGTGCTTTTAAATGATTTCGTAAATTTCGCCCTGCGACAGAC